>JAJBVL010000076.1 GCA_020859845.1 Bacteroidales bacterium | reverse complement strand
CTCCAGATCACACGTCAGCGCGCTAAGCTCGAGAAGAACCTCGGCTCTATCGCCGACCTCAACCGTCTGCCCTCCGCCCTCTTCGTTATCGACGTGCTCAAGGAGCGCATCGCCGTGGCTGAGGCTATACGTCTGGGCATCCCCGTATTCGCTATGGTCGACACCAACTCCGACCCCTCCAACATCGACTATGTAATCCCTGCCAACGACGACGCTTCAAAGTCGATCGAGGTGATCCTCGACTGTGTATGCTCAGCCATCGCTGAGGGTCTCGAGGAGCGCAAGATCGAGAAGGTTGACCAGGCTGCCGAAGAGGCCAGCGAAGCTCCCCGTCGCGAGCGTCGCCGCGTGAGCCGCAACAGCTCTCGCCAGGAGCAGGAGGCTGAGACCCCCGCTGAGGCTGAGGAGACCGCCAACGTCGAGACCGAGACTCTCGAAGAGGTAGGCGAATAATCATTAACAATCCGTTTAAACACATAATCTGATATACTATTATGGCAGTAACAATGGCAGAAATCACCAAGCTGCGCAATCTCACCAGCGCTGGCTTGATGGACTGCAAGAAGGCCCTCGCTGAAACCAATGGCGACATCGAGGCCGCTGTAGAAATCCTTCGCAAGAAGGGCCAGGCCGTAGCAGCTAAGCGCGAAGACCGTCAGGCTTCTGAGGGTTGTGTATTCGCTAAGAGCTGTGGCGACTTTGGTGCTATCGTTGCCCTGAAGTGCGAGACCGACTTCGTGGGCAAGAATGCTGGCTTTATCGCCGTGGCTAAGCAAATCCTCGACGCAGCCGTAGAGGCTCGCGCTAAGGACCTCGAGGCCCTCAAGGCTCTCGTGGTTAACGGCCAAACCATTGCCGAGCTCGTCACTGAGGAGAGCGGCAAGACTGGCGAGAAGGTGGAGATTGGCGACTATGCTATCGTAGAAGCTCCCACCGTGGCTGCTTACAACCACTTCAACAACAAGCTTGCCACCATCGTGGGCTTCAACATCGCTGGCGCTGATGAGAAGGTGGGCCGCGAAGTGGCTATGCAGATTGCTTCGATGAACCCTGTGGCCGTGAGCCGCGAGGACGTGCCCGAGACCGTCATCGAAAGCGAGAAGGCTGTGGCTATCGAGAAGACTAAGCGCGAGCAGGTGTGGAAGGCTGTAGAGGCTGCCCTCAAGAAGGCAGGTCTCAACCCCAACCACTTTGACACCGACGACCACATCTCGAGCAACGTCACCAAGGGCTGGATCACCGAGGAAGAGGCTGCTAAGGGTCGCCAGATTATCGCTGAGACCAGCGAGAAGAAGGCTGCCAACCTCCCCGAGGCTATGATCGAAAACATCACCAAGGGCCGTCTCAACAAGTTCTTCAAGGAGTCGTGTCTCCTCGAGCAGGAATTTGTACAGGATGGCGAGCTCACCGTGGGTCAATACCTCGAGAAGAGCCAGAAGGGCCTCTTGGCTGTCAGCTTCAAGCGTGTAAACCTCAACGAAGACTAATCAATCTTTTTCGTTAATACGACGAGGAGCGACGTCATCCACGGATGATGCCGCTCCTTTTCTTTTGTGGAGGGAGGGGTGAACTTAGACTTTCGGGCGATTGTTGAGAGAATAAATACTTTCTACTATTTATATCTCATCCCCCAAACAGTTAAGGATATGCTTGGCGATATCATTCCCTCACATCAGGTGGCTTCCTGGCTCCTAAAGACAATAGATGGATTTCTCGACACGCTCGGTCTTCAAAAAGACAAGGTGATCGAGGAGATTATATACGTGACGATAATTGTATTTGTGGCCCTCTTTCTTGGTTGGCTCATCAGGAAACTCATCCTGGTGACGACGCGCAAGTTTGTGAAACTACGCCACACCAATGTGGGTCGCACACTGCTTGACCAGCATGTCTTCACGCGATGTAGCCATATTATCCCCCCGCTGGTAATCTTGGCGCTCTTGCCCTTTGCCTTTGAAACGAAGTCGCCGCTCCTTCACGTGCTCAACGTCATTGTCATCATCTACTTCTTGATAGCAGCAGCTGTGGCCATCAATACTGTGCTGGGCTTTTTCTGGACACGCTTTGACGACAAGGACAACACAAAAAACCTACCTCTGCGTGGCATCCTCAATGTGGCCAATGGCTTGGTGTGGATCATCGTGGCCATCATTGGCATATCGGTGATTATCGACAAGTCGCCAGCAGTGTTGCTCACTGGACTGGGCGCTTTTGCAGCGGCCTTAATGTTGATATTCAAGGATAGCATTCTCGGCCTTGTGGCAGGTATTCAGCTGTCGCAAAACGACATGGTGAGGATTGGCGACTGGATAGTGGTGCCATCCACACCCGCCAATGGTGTGGTCACATCCGTATCTCTGACGGCCGTAAAGGTGCTTCAGTGGGACAATACTACAGTCAGCTTCCCGCCATATACTCTCGTCTCCACTTGCTTCCAAAACTATCGCAGCATGAGCGAATCGGGTGGACGCCAGATATGTCGCTCAGTCATCTTTGACTACACCTCTGTCAAAGCAGCCACTCCCGAACTCATAGACCGGGTGACCAAGCTCTATCCCAGCATAAAAGACTATGTGGACAATCTGGTGAAAACAGGCAAGAACGACTACAATCCCGGTCTGGCCGTAATAAATGGCACGGCCGAGACCAACCTCGGTCTCTTCCGTGCCTATATGTGTAGCTATATTATCAACCATCCCGAGATGGTGTTGTCAATGCAGGTATTGGTAAGCGTCAAGGCTCCAACAGGGCAGGGCATACCTTTGCAGATCTACTGCTACACCACCACAGCCTGGACTGCCTTCGAGGCTATTCAAAGCCAGATATTCGAGCATATAGCCGCTGCATGCCCCGACTTTGACCTCGTGATCTACAATGCTCCTTCGGGCCACGACATCGACGCTCTTAGCGACGTGATGACACCAGGACAAAAGGCAGCGGAGCCTTCAGCGTGATATTCTTGTCGGCCTTCACCGCCGCCACGGCTGCCGAGGCTTCGGAGGCAGTGGTGCAGGGGACAGCGATGACATAGAAGAAAGGCTCGGTGTTTTGCACCACCATTGCCTTCTCGTAGCCCGCTGCCATCAAGCGCGAGCGCATGGCTTTGGCATTGAAAATCTGATGAAATTGTCCCACTACGACATTAAACGTGCCAACGGGTCCTTCGCCACAGTCCTTCACGAGGGCAAACGTCTCGGGAAGGATGTAGAGCGAATCGCCGTCGACCACTCGCCAAGAGGGCATCTTCTGGGTCTGCAGGGAGATATCGCCGAGCCCTTCTTCAGATAGGTTCTTCTCCTGTTGACTTTTAGCCACTTCGTAAGCGGCGCGATAGTTGGCTTCGTTGGTCTTGCAGCTGGTGAAGACCACAGCAATAAGGGCTGTCAACAGCCCTGCAATTAGATGGGGATATTTCATTTGCCTAAAGTTTTAGCAAGGGTTATCACTTCGAGATCTTTTATCTCTCCTTGGTCGAGGGTGAGACGCAGGAGGGTGCGCTCGCGTTGCCATCCCTGATAGCCTGCCGCTCCAGGGTTGATATGCAAGAGGTCAAGTTCGCGGTCGGGCATCACCTTCAGGATATGGCTATGGCCATCCACAAAGAGCTTGATCTGCTGTTCTCGCAGCAACTTTTTCAGCCCGGGGGCATAACGCCCTGGATAGCCTCCGATATGGGTAAGCAACACCTTCACGCCTTCCACTTCAAAGATGAGCACCTCTTGACACACGCGCCTCACTTCGCCATGGTCAACGTTGCCAGCCACGGCTCTTACCTGTGGCGCCACTTGCTGCAGACGTCGCAAGACGGTGATGTCACCAATATCGCCAGCGTGCCACACCTCATCGCAGCCGCTGAAATGACGCTCAAATCGGTCGTCCCAGCAGCTGTGGGTGTCGCTTAGTATGCCTATGCGCTTCATTGAAGGGGGTGGGGGATAATTATTCCAGGATAAGTATGGCGCGGGCCGGGAAAGTCATTTCCTCCTTTATGGTCACGTTGCTATCGGTGAGCATATCATGAAGGGTGGTGCCATAGGGGAGTATCTCCACTGTGCGCTCCATCGTTGTGGTCAGCGGCTCGTCGGTGCCGTTCATAAGTATGGTGACAGCCTTGTCGCCGAGCCGACGCTGGTAGACATACATACCATTCTCGGGCATGAAGTGCTTGAGAGTGCCACGTGATATCACCTCGTTGCCACGTCGCCAATTGAGGAGCTTGGAGAGGAAGTCAAAAGCCTCCTGCTGCTCCGGAGTGCGCCCTTCGGCGGTAAATACGCTCGTCTCGTCGCCTGGGAATCCTCCTGGCATGTCAAGACGTATATATCCATCGCTACCCTCCTTGGAGCCGTGCATCAGCAGCTCGGTGCCATAGTATATCTGAGGAATGCCACGCGAGGTGAGGAGGAAGGTCTGAGCTTGCTTCCACCAGCCCAGGTCGTCGGGCACTTCGAGCAGGAAGCGGTCGGTGTCGTGATTGTCGAGGAAGGTAAGGATATGCGAAGGGTCAGGGAAGAGGTAGTCGAGAGCCAGATGGTCGTAGATGACATTCAGGCCACCAAGACGATCGGTCTGGGAGGAGAAAGCATCGCGGGCCTTGGTTGACAATACGAAGTCCATCACTGTCGGCAGGCGAGGATCGCCCTTAGGATTGACCTTGGATCCGCGTTGCCAGAAGGCTTCGCCTCCTTCGTTGGAATACCAACATTCGCCTACGATGTTGAAGTTGGGATACTCCTCGAGCACGGCGTCAATCCAGCCAGCCATTGCCTCAAAGTTGGCATAGGGGTGAGTGTCCATGCGGATACCGTCAATCTTAGAATCTTCTATCCACCAGATGGAGTTTTGGATAAGATATTTCATCAAGTGGGGATTGCGCTGATTGAGGTCGGGCATCGATTCTACAAACCAGCCATCTACGGTGCGCTTTAGGTCGTAGTCGCTCACATAAGGGTCGTGGACGGTGGAGAGGCGGTAGTTGGTCTGCACGTACTGATCGGGGAAGTTAAACCAGTCGTGGCTGGGACGGTCAACAAACCATGGATGATTGTCGCCTGAGTGATTGAAAATCATATCCATCACCACCTTCAGGCCCCGCTGGTGGGCATCCTCAATAAGGTCGCGCCACTCTTGGTTGGTGCCAAGGCGTGGGTCTATACGGTAATAGTCGGTCGTGGCATAGCCGTGGTAGGCGCCTCCCTCAACATCGTTGGTGAGCACGGGATTGACCCATACGGCTGTGACACCGAGAGTGTCGATATAGTCGAGATGGGCTTGGAGGCCCTTGAGGTCGCCACCATGGCGTCCGTTGGGATTCTGGCGGTCGTTGCCCACAGGATATTTAAGACCCTTCAAGGCCTCAGCCTGCTCCTCGGGGGTGCGAGCTTGGGCAAAGCGGTCGGGCATCACGAGGTAGAGCACGTCGGCAGCGTCGAAACCTGGATAGGCTTCAGGAGCGCGGTCGCGAGCCTTTAACTCGTAAGGCATGACGAGAGTGTTGTCTTTGCGCTTGGCAGGATTGGTGAAGGAGAATTGCAGCGTTCCTGGTTGAGTGTCCTTGCCCACTACGAGATAGAGCAAGAGATAATTGTGGCTCTCGAGCCTTACACTCTCGGCCAAGCGCACACCCTCATAGGGCTGCAATGCCACTTGGGCATTGGCGATGTCGGGACCAAAGACCATCAGTTGGAGAGAGTCTTGATGCATGCCTGTCCACCAATAGGGAGGATCTATGCGGTCAATCTTAGGCGCATTTTTAGGCACGGAGTTGCTTGCCGTTGCAGCAGATGTGGATGATGCAATCATGGCTAAAAAGATAAGCAGTGATAAATAATAACGAATCATGTAAGTATGAAGTTTAATTACGATTAAGGGTCTTGGTAAAGCGTACACACTCTGGCACTTCTGGAAGATAATGGGTAACGTAGATAAGAGTGGCACCGTCGCGCGAAGCCAATGTGTTGACAATGGCGCGGATGGCACGCTTGCGAGCGGCATCGAGGCCATGCAGAGGCTCGTCGAGGATGAGAAGCTCAGGATTCTTGATGAAGGTGCGCGCCAGCAACACGAGACGCTGCTCGCCTGCCGACAGAGTATTGAATCGGCGCTGAGCCAGGGGCGTGAGATGAAGCAGGTCTACCCATCGCTCGGCGCGTTGGCGCTGTTGGGGTGTGATGCGTCGAAAGCATCCCACGGTGTCGTTAAGGCCCGCGCCTATCACGTCGATCACCGTGTTGTTGCCCCCACTAAAATATAAATGCATCTCGGCCGACACATACCCTATTCTCCGCTTGATATCCCAAATACTCTCGCCTGAACCACGTCGGCGTCCAAAGAGTGTGATATCGTTGCTATAAGCCTGTGGGTTGTCGGCATGGATGAGACTGAGAAGAGTCGACTTGCCCGAGCCATTGGGGCCGGCCAATGCCCAACATTCCCCACGCTTCACCCTCCAATTGACATCGCGCAGCAACTCATAGCGGCCATAGCATACGCGGCACCCTCGCAGGGCGAATATTTCATCCGAGGTCTCACCCTCCTCCTTAACGACTTTCTGCTGCGGACGCGGTATGGCCTGAATGTTGATAGCATAATCAAATAGATGACCTATGGCGTGGCGGAGATCTTCAATCGTGGGATACATCTCGCGAGTGATGAGGCGCTGGATGGTGAGATGGGTCATAGGCAACACGGCATCCGCCATCTGGGGGATGTCGACGGGGTTGCACAGGAGCATTACCACCGACACTCCTTGGGAGGCAATCATTGCGATAGCTTGGTCAAGTACCTTGCGCGAAGGGGCATCAAGGCCTATATAAGGATTGTCGAGGATTAGCACCTCGGGGAGGTCAAAGAGCATATTGACCACCAACAGCTTGCGTAGCTCGCCGCTGGAGAGAAAGTTGAGCCGCTTGTCGAGGATGTCCTGTAGATGAAGCTTGGGACTCATCTCGCGCCATACATCGCTATTGATCTTCTCGCCAAAGAGGCTGGCCACCGTGGGCACATCATCGTTCATCGCGGCTTCGTAGCGTTGCTGGTAATATTCTACCTTAAGCCCAGTCAGCGAATGGATGTCGTTAAACTCTATACTCTTCACCTTGGGGCGAGCGCCGCTTGGCGATGTCAGACGATTGGTCATAAAGTTCCATCCCTTCTCTATGATCTTGCCTAAGGTAGTCTTTCCGGCGCCATTAGGGCCGATGATGGCAGTGATGCCTTTGGGCAAGTCCACACGATAGGGATTGGAGAGAGTCACTCCTACATAGCGAAGAGTGGGGCTTTCGAGCGAAAGAAGGATGTTCATCTATATTTGCTAAATAATATGCAAAATTAGCCTCTTTTTATCTAATTAGCAACTACTTTTGGCCAAGTTTGGGGAGGGGACTAGGATTGATGGAGAGTTAAAATTTAAAAAACATGTTGTGAAACATAGTTGTAAATGATTGCTGAATGAATAATAGTTTGTAATTTCAGCCGCTGAATATAATCAATCAACCACATAAATTTAATCAACTCTCTAATAACATGAAGGTTTACGAGACTAACGAAATCAAAAACATAGCCTTGCTTGGTAGCAAAGGCTCGGGTAAAACCACACTCGCTGAAGCTATGCTTTACGAGTGTGGAGTAATAAAACGCCGCGGCTCCATCGACGCCAAGAATACTGTCAGCGACTATTTCCCTGTTGAAAAGGAGTATGGCTATTCGGTGTTCTCCACCGTTTTCTATGCCGAATTCCTCAACAAGAAGCTCAATGTCATCGACTGCCCTGGTGCTGACGACTTTGTAGGAAGCGCCATCACGGCCCTCAACGTCACCGACACTGGCGTCATCGTAGTAGATGCCCAGTATGGCGTGGAAGTGGGCACACAAAACATCTTCCGCACCTGCGCTTCGCTCAACAAGCCTGTAATCTTTGCTCTCAACCAGCTCGACGGCGAGAAAGCCGACTACGACAACGTGATGGAGCAGATGCACGAGATATTTGGCAACAAGCTCGTGGCTGTACAGTATCCTCTGCAGTGTGGCGCTGGCTTCAACGCCATGATCGATGTCCTTCTCATGAAGAAATATTCATGGGGGCCAGAGGGCGGTGTGCCTAAGGTGGAAGATATTCCCGCCGAAGAGATGGAGAAGGCCGAAGACCTCCACCAGAAGCTCGTAGAAGCTGCTGCCGAAAACGACGAAGCTCTTATGGAGAAATTCTTTGACCAAGGCCAACTCACAGAGGATGAGATGCGCGAAGGTCTGCGCAAGGGCGTGGCCGACCGCTCGGTTTATCCAGTGTTCTGCGTCAGCGCCCTTAAGGACATGGGCGTACGTCGTATGATGGAGTTCCTTGGCAACGTTGTGCCTTTTGTTGAAGATATGCCTGCTCCTGTCGACGTGCAGGGACGCGAAGTGAAGCCCGACAGCAAGGGTCCTGTAAGCCTCTTCATGTTTAAGACCACCATAGAGCCCCACATTGGTGAGGTGAGCTACTTCAAGGTGATGTCGGGAACACTTACTCCAGGCGTTGACCTCGACAATGTCAACCGTGGCACCAAGGAGCGCATTGCCCAGCTCTACTGCGTATGCGGCCAGATAAAGACATCGGTCGACAAGCTCTGCGCAGGCGATATAGGCGCCACTGTGAAGCTCAAAGATGTACGCACCGGCAACACCCTCGACGAGAAGGGTTGCGACTACCTCTTCGACTTCATCAAGTATCCCGCTCCAAAGTATCAGCGCGCCATCCGTCCCGTCACCGAGAGCGACGCTGAGAAGCTCAGCGGTATCCTCACTCGCATGCACGAAGAGGATCCCACATGGATTATTGAGCAGAGCAAGGAGCTCAAGCAGACCATCCTCTCTGGGCAGGGTGAGTTCCACCTGCGCACACTCAAATGGCGCGTGGAGAACAACGACAAGCTGCCCATCATCTTCGAGGAGCCCAAGATACCTTATCGCGAGACTATCACCAAGGCAGCTCGCGCCGACTATCGCCATAAGAAGCAGTCGGGTGGTGCAGGTCAGTTTGGTGAGGTTCACTTGATTATCGAGCCTTACACAGAAGGTATGCCTGCCCCCGACACCTATCGTTTCGGCAACCAAGAGTTTAAGATGAGCGTGCGCGACACCCAGGAAATTCCTATGGAATGGGGCGGTAAGCTCGTGGTGTGCAACTGTATCGTTGGTGGTGCCATCGATGCACGTTTCATCCCCGCTATCGTGAAGGGTCTTATGGACCGCATGGAGCAAGGCCCTCTGACAGGCTCTTATGCTCGCGACGTGCGTGTATGTATCTACGATGGTAAGATGCACCCCGTTGACTCCAACGAAATCTCGTTCCGTCTGGCTGGCCGCAACGCTTTCAGTCAAGCATTCCGCGCTGCCAATCCCAAGATTCTGGAGCCTGTCTACGATGTGGAGGTGCTCGTGCCTGCCGACGTGATGGGCGACGTGATGAGCGACCTTCAGGGACGCCGTGCCATTATCATGGGTATGTCGAGCGAAAACGGCTTTGAGAAGATCATCGCCAAGGTGCCTCTCAAAGAGATGTCGAGCTACTCCACGGCTCTCAGCTCCATCACTGGTGGACGCTCATCGTTCACGATGAAGTTCTCGGCCTATGAGCTCGTTCCTGCCGACGTGCAGGAGAAGCTGCTCAAGGAGTATGCTGAGAAGAACGCTGAAGAATGATTTGGCATTCATACATAATTGAATATCGATAAAAATGGAAAGGAAAAGGGCTTGTCGTGATGACAAGCCCTTTTGATTTATATAGAATGATAATAACAGGTCTATAACAAGGAAACGGAACGTCGGATGAAGGCATTCAAGTCTTCTCCCTTCAAGAGGCCATTGGCCAAGAGGGCAAGGTCGATCACCTGCTTTACCAGGGCTTGCTCCTTGCCAAACGAAGCCGAAAGCTCGTCTTCCTGCTTGCGGTAATGGGCCACGCTCTCTTCAAGGTGGTTGACCTTGTGCTGATCGTCATCCGATAGTTTGCCGTCAGTGGCACCATCGCGCAGACTCTTTATCTGGTCGTTGGTAGACACTATGTCGGCGTTGAGTGGCTGCAGTTTAGGCAGCAGTTCCTTGTCGGCTGCCTCCTTGATACGCTTGATGACGGGACTGTTGACATTGACTATCATGTTGTAGCTATCGGGAAGCTCACCATAGAAGGCCATTCCAGGCTGCATAGCTGCCATGTCCTTCATACGTCGCATGTATTCATTCTGGGTGATGAGGATAGGATTGGCGTCGGCCGAAAGGTCCTCAAACGACACCAGAAATTCGGCTTTCTCCACCTTAGGAATCTGCGAACGGAATACGCCCGTCAGCATATCGCGCTCCTCGGCTGTGAGGTCGGCAGCGCGCTTGTCGGCCTTGGGGATAAGATTGTCCACAACGTCGCTATCCACACGCACGAAGCGAACATTTTGGAGCTTGCTCTCAAGGAGGCCTATGAAGTGGCTGTCGAGCTGCCCATCCATGAGCAATACGTTGTAGCCCTTGTCGGTAGCGGCCTTGATGTAGGTGTATTGAGCCACAGGGTCGGTAGCGTAGATGTAGACCACCTGACCATCCTTATCGGTCTGGCTGGCAGCTACCAGTTCACGATATTCATCGAGAGTATAGTAATGGCCTTCAGTGTCCTTGAGGAGGACAAACTTCATGGCCGCGTCGCAGAACTTCTCGTCGGTCAGCATGCCATACTCGATGAAGATACGGATGTCGTCCCACTTCTTTTCAAAGTCCTGACGATCGTTCTTGAATATCTCTTCGAGACGCGATGCCACCTTCTTGGTGATGTATCCGCTAATCTTCTTGACAGCGGTATCGGCCTGCAGATAGCTACGGCTTACGTTAAGAGGTATGTCGGGAGAGTCAATCACACCCTGCAGGAGCATCATGAAGTCGGGCACCACACCCTCTACCGAGTCGGTGACATACACCTGATTGCAATAGAGCTGGATACGATTTTTGGTCAGCTCAAAGTTGTTTTTGATCTTAGGGAAGAATAGCACACCCGTCAAGGTAAAAGGATAATCCACGTTGAGGTGAATCCAGAAGAGAGGATCTTCCTGTCCGGGGTAGAGTTCGTGATAGAATTCGCGATAGTCGGCATCGGTGAGCTCTGATGGCTTCTTGGTCCAAGTAGGCTCGGTGTTGTTGATCACCTTGTCGCGGTCGGTATCGACCATCTTGCCATCTTTCCACTCCTGTTCCTTGCCCGAGATGACTGGCACAGGCAGGAAGCGACAGTACTTCTTGAGGAGGAGGTCAATCTCGCCCTGCTCTAAAAACTTCTTGTTCTCATCGTCGATGTAGAGGACGATGTCGGTGCCTCGCTCAGCCTTTTCGATGGGTTCCATCGAATATTCGGGCGAACCATCACATTCCCATTTTACAGCCTCGGCGCCTTCTTTGTACGACAGAGAGCGAATCTCTACCTTCTTAGCCACCATAAAGGCCGAGTAGAAGCCAAGACCAAAGTGGCCTATGATGTTGTTGGCCGTGTCTTTGTATTTTGCCAAAAACTCTTCAGCACCAGAGAAGGCAATCTGATTGATATACTTCTCAATATCTTCGGCCGTCATGCCTATACCATGGTCCGAGACGGTGAGTGTACCAGCTTCCTTGTCGATGGTGACTTTGACATCCATCGTGCCAAGCTCGCCTTTGAAGTCGCCAAAGGATGACAGTGTCTTTAGTTTCTGCGTGGCATCGATGGCATTGGATACGAGCTCGCGCAAGAAAATCTCATGGTCGCTGTAAAGAAACTTCTTTATGACAGGGAATATATTATCGGTCGTTACGCCGATAGTCCCTTTTTGTACGTTGCTCATTGATATTTAGTTATATTGAGGTTAATTATTTTATCTCTGTAGGTCAAGAGATGCCTCTCCAGGCATACACTTGATTTTATAACAAGTAAACAAAAAAAATGCCACATTCGAGATGTGGCATTTTGGTGTTAATGAGAGTTAAAGTCACTGACTATTTGTCAGCCTTCCTGTAGAGCGTCCTCTGGGTTGGCCGAGGGGCCATCTGAGGCGGGGAGGGCAGTGGTGACTATCTTGTTGTTTTCGCTGTCAAAGTCGACGTTCACAGTGCCTGTGTCGTGGAGGTCGCCATTGATTATTAATTCGGCGAGCTCATCCTCAAGATACTTTTGAATGGCACGCTTCAGGGGACGAGCGCCATACTGCACGTCGTAGCCGCGCTCGGCGATGAAGTTTTTGGCAGCCTCGCTTATCTCAAGTTTGTAGCCCAGCTGCTCCATGCGCTTGTAGAATCCTTTCAGCTCTATATCGATAATCTTGAAGATAGCCTCCTTGTCGAGGGCGTCAAACATGATTATGTCGTCGATACGGTTGAGAAATTCTGGAGCAAAAGCCTTGTTGAGGGCCTTTTGAAGCACACCGTGGGAAAACTCCTTGTCCATCGTGCGGGTGTTGAACCCCACGCCCGTGCCAAACTCCTTGAGCTGGCGCGTGCCGATGTTGGATGTCATTATGATAATGGTGTTCTTGAAGTCGATACGTCGACCAAGACTATCGGTCAGTCTGCCTTCGTCCATCACCTGCAGCAGGAGGTTGAACACGTCGGGGTGGGCTTTCTCTATCTCGTCGAGAAGCACCACAGAGTAGGGCCTGCGACGCACCTTCTCCGTCAGCTGCCCTCCTTCCTCATAGCCAACATATCCCGGAGGCGCTCCTACGAGACGGCTCACAGTAAACTTCTCCATATACTCGCTCATATCCACACGTATCAGTGTGTCGGCCGAGTCAAAGAGATATTCAGCGAGCTTCTTAGCCAGGTGGGTCTTGCCTACGCCGGTAGGGCCGAGAAACATAAATGTGCCGATTGGCTTATTTGGGTCCTTTAGGCCTACACGGTTGCGCTGTATGGCCTTTACTATCTTGTCGATGGCGGCGTCTTGACCTATGATGTCTTGCTTGAGGCGGGGAGCCATCTCTTTGAGGCGCCGGCCTTCAGCTTGGGCAATACGTTGTACGGGTACTCCCGTCATCATAGCCACCACCTCGGCCACCTTTTCGTCGTCGACGGTCACGCGCTGATTGTTGAGCTGCTCCTCCCAGCGGCGTTTTGCAGCCTCGAGCTCTCCCTTGAGACGCTGCTCGCGGTCGCGGAAAGAAGCGGCGCTCTCAAAGTCCTGCGCCTGAGCAGCCTTGAGCTTTGACTGAGCAGCCTCGTCGATGTCGGCTTCGAGCTGTTCTATTTCTTTGGGGACAATGATATTGGTGATGTGCACACGCGAACCGGCTTCGTCCATGGCGTCGATAGCTTTGTCGGGGAAGTTGCGGTCGCTGATATAGCGCTCTGTGAGATTAATACATGCCTTGAGAGCCTCGTCGGTGTAGTTGACGTTGTGGTGAGCCTCGTATTTTTCCTTAATATTATTTAGGATCTGCATGGTCTCCTCGGGAGTGGTGGGTTCTACCATCACCTTTTGGAAACGGCGTTCCAGAGCGCCATCCTTCTCGATGTTCTTGCGATATTCATCAAGGGTAGTAGCACCTATACATTGTATCTCGCCGCGAGCGAGGGCAGGCTTGAGCATATTGGCGGCGTCCATAGAGCCGGCAGCATTGCCAGCGCCTACTATCGTGTGGAGCTCGTCGATAAAGAGGATCACGTCCTTGTTTTTGGTGAGCTCATTGAGGATAGCCTTTATACGCTCCTCAAATTGTCCACGATACTTTGTGCCGGCCACGATTGAGGCCATGTCGAGCGACACCAGACGCTTGTCGAAGAGCACACGCGACACCTTGCGCTGCACGATTCGCAGCGCCAAGCCCTCGACAATAGCACTCTTGCCCACGCCGGGCTCTCCAATAAGCACAGGGTTGTTTTTCTTGCGGCGGCTGAGGATCTGAGCCAAGCGCTCAATCTCTACCTCGCGCCCCACTACAGGGTCGAGGCGCCCTTCCTCGGCGGCGCGTGTCATGTCGTTGCCAAACTTGTCGAGCACCGGTGTGTCACCTCCATGACGAGCTGTCGTGGTAGAAGAACTGCGCTCCGAGGCCTGTGAGTCGCCCCCCTTCGCGCTGCTATGCGAGCGCTCGTCGTCGCCAAAGGGGTCGTCGTCATCCTCGTCGTCGTTGGTAAAGCCGGCCCCCATCTGAGGGGCATCGGTGACATTTGCCAGCAGGCGGAAGACGGCGTCGTAGGTGACGCCAGCTTTCAGGAATGGTTTCATATAGTCTTTTTCTTTTGTCTCTGAATTGTGAAGGATTGCCAAGAGGAGATGCTCCACATCCACAATGTCGCTCTTGAGCATCCGCGCTTCGAGTACACTGAGGCGTATCAGGCGGTTGGCCAGGTCGCTAATGGACACTTGGGAGCCTGAAGCAGCGCCCTGAGCTTGGGTCTGAGGGTTGAGGGCTTCTTCGTAAAGCTCACGGTCAAGGCCGTTGACAAGCTGCCCCACCGACGAGCCTCCATTGCAAGCTCGCTGTATGAGCTGATAGCCCTTGCCATTGGCATTGTTGAGGATGGCCATCAGTAAGTGTTGGGGTTGGATCACACTCACATTGTGGCGAAGAGCCTCGACGGTGCTGGCTTCGAGGGTCTCCTTCAGCTCCTTTGAGAAGTTGGTGTTCATCATTTGTAATTTGGAGTAAGTAAATAGAGAACTATAATAGGCAATAATTGTGCCAAAACTTATCAAAACGTGAGTTTTGAAAGTATAACAACAAAAAATGATTTATAGCTATGTAAAATTACAAAAAATCCCGAAGAAATGCGTATCTTTGTATGATATTTTACAAAGAAGTAATCTATGCTTGACCAAGATCGAATTTTAAAGATCAACATTGAAAATGAAATGAAGTCGGCCTATATCGACTATTCTATGTCGGTTATAGTGTCGCGTGCTCTCCCCGACGTGAGAGACGGCCTCAAGCCTGTCCACCGTCGTGTATTATTTGGTATGAACGAGATGGGCAACACCTCTGATCACCCCCACAAGAAGAGCGCCAACGCTGTAGGTGAGGTGATGGGTAAGTACCATCCTCATGGTGATTCATCTATTTATGGCACAGTGGTGCGCCTTGCTCAGCCTTGGGCTATGCGTTACACCCTCGTGGATGGCCACGGCAACTTTGGCTCCGTGGATGGCGACGGCCCAGCAGCTATGCGTTACACCGAGGTGCGCCTGCGTCGCATGGGCGAAGAGATGCTCAGCGACATCGATAGCGATACCGTTGACTTCCAGCCCAACTATGACAACTCTCGCCGCGAGCCTACCGTGCTTCCCACCCGCATCCCCAACCTCTTGGTCAATGGTGCGTCGGGTATAGCCGTAGGTATGGCCACCAATATACCACCTCATAATCTCACCGAGGCTATCAATGGCTCCATCGCCTTGATTGACAATCCCGATATGTCCATCGAGGAGCTAATGAAGTATGTGACAGCTCCCGACTTCCCCACTGGTGGCACCATCTATGGCTATGCCGGAGTGAAGGAAGCCTACCTGACAGGGCGTGGGCGTATCATCATACGCGCTAAGGCTGAGATAGAGACCGAGGGCAATCATGAGAACATCATTGTACATGAGATCCCTTATAATGTCAACAAGGCCCAACTCATAGAATATATAGCCGACCTCGTCAACGAGAAGAAGCTCGATGGCATCGCCGACATCAACGACGAAAGCGACTATAAGGGTATGCGTATCGTCATCAAGCTTCGCGCCGATGCCAATGGCAGCGTGGTGCTCAACAAGCTCTACAAGATGACGGCCATGCAATCGTCGTTTAGCGTCAACAACGTAGCTCTGGTCAATGGGCGCCCACAGACGCTCAACCTCAAGCAGATGCTCCAGGCCTTTGTGGACCATCGTCATGAGGTGGTGATACGGCGCACACGCTTCGAGCTCAATCGCGCCGAAGAGAAGGCCCATATCCTTGAAGGCAAAATCATCGCCTCTCAAAATATTGACGAGGTGATAGAGATAATTAAGAACGCCGACTCCACAGAGGATGCTCGCCAGAAGCTAAGCGAACGCTTTGGCCTCACCGAGCCGCAGACGGGGGCCATCGTCGAGATGCGCCTCAAGGAAATCACCAAACTCGAGCAAGACAAACTGCAGCAAGCGTACGATGAGCTACAGCACGAGATTGAGCGCTTGAAGTCGATCCTCAACGACGACAATGTCTGCCGCCAGCTCATCAAGGATGAGCTCGAGGAGGTGAAAGCTAAGTATGGCGACGGCCGATTGACCGACATCGACTATACGGCTGGCGACTTCAACGCCGAGGATTTCTATGCCGACGACGATATGATAATCACCATCTCCCACATGGGATATATCAAGCGCACTCCGCTTTCGGAGTTCCGCGCTCAGAATCGTGGTGGTATGGGCTCGCGTGGCAGCGACACCCGCGAAGAAGACTTCATCGAGCAAATCTACACCGCATCGATGCACAACTACATGCTCTTCTTCACCCAGAAGGGACGCTGTTATTGGATTAAGGTGTACGAGATACCCGAGGGTGCCAAAAACTCCAAGGGACGTGCCATCCAGAATCTCCTTAACATCGAGAGCGACGATGCCGTCAATGCCGTAATCCCTGTGAGCAACCTTGACGACAAAGAGTATGTCAAGAGCCACAACCTCGTGTTCTGCACAGCAAAGGGTATGGTGAAGAAGACCTCGCTCGAAGCCTATTCGCGTCCTCGAGCCAAGGGCGTCAACGCCATTATCATCCGCGAAGACGACCGTGTGATAGGCGTAGAGCTTACCGATGGCAACTGTGAGATACTGATGGCCAACCGCAATGGCCGCGCCATACGTTTCCATGAGAGCAAGGTAAGAGCCATGGGCCGCATGAGCACGGGTGTGCGCGGTATGCGTCTCGACGAAGACCCCAAGGACGAAGTGGTGGGCCTGATATGCATGGAGCCAGACTCTTACAATACCGTCATGGTGATATCTGAGAACGGCTATGGCAAGCGGACAGAACTCGACGCCTACCGAGTGACCAATCGTGGTGGTAAGGGCGTAAGGACTCTCAATGTCACGGAGAAGACCGGTAAGCTGGTAGGCTTCGAAAGCGTCAACGATGACAACGACCTCGTCATCATCAACCAGAGCGGTATCACGCTGCGCATCCGAGTGAGCGACATTCGCCTGCAAGGACGCGCCACCCAGGGCGTACGCCTCATCAACCTCGAGAAGCGTGGCGACGAGATAGCCTCTGTGTGCTGCGTCAACAGTGATCCCGAGGAGGAAGTGGAGCAACTCGTTATCGACCAAGAGGCCGAGGAGATCACCGAGGCTATCGACGAGATGATGGAGGAGGACTCCGACGATGAATCAACTGACGACTCCGACGACACCGACGACCTCATCGAAGATGCTGAAATCGAAGAAGAGACCACTGAATAACGTTTACGCGATTAATCATCAACAAAGAATCAATTTCAACCTTAACTATTTCAATAATCATAACCCGCAAAACCAATTATGAAAAAAGCTAGTCTTCTGGGTTTATCTTTACTCGTGGCTCTTGGAGCAGCTGCTCAGGCCGACGTGGTAAAAGAAGTGGAGCACAATCTCAAAGGCTCTTCTCCCGACTACAAAGCAGCAAGCAGCCAGATTAAGGCCGCTCTTCAGAATCCCGAAACCAAGGATCAAGTGATTACCTGGTATCTTGCCGGAAAAGCTGGATTTGGTCTCTACGACCAGCTCTATCTCCAGGAAACCCTGGGCAACTCCCTCTCAGCAGCCGATAAGAAGGATGCTGGCCATGCTCTCATCGACGGTTTCAACTACTACTTCCAGGCTCTCCCTCTCGACTCTCTGCCTGATGCAAAGGGTAAGGTGAAGCCCAAATACAGCAAGGAGATGCTCAAGACCATCAAGGAGAACTATCTGCCTCTTAAGAATGCCGGAGTTTACCTCTTCGAGGCTCAAGACTTTGATGGCGCTTACGACGCTTGGGAACTCTATGCCACTCTGCCCGACAATCCTCTGCTGGGCAAGGAAGCTCCCGTGGCTGAGCCTGACACTCTTGTAGGCCAGATTATGTACTATCAGGGACTGGCTGCTCTGTCGGTCAATCAGGACCAGAAGGCCCTCAACAAGATGAAGCAAGTGCTTGACAAGGGCTACAAGAACATCGACGTATATCGCTACGCTGTGGAGGCTGCTCGTCGTCTTAACGACAGCATCGAGCTCGTCAACCTCGCTCAGCAGGGCTACGATGCTTTTGGCACAGAGGATATCTCCTTCATCGGCCAGCTCATCAACGCCAAGCTCAATGGCAACGAATACGAGTCGGCTATGAAGCTCGTCAACGAAGCCATCGCTGCTTCCGATCCCGAGGACAAGGCCAACTTGAGCCAGCTCTACGACATCCTTGGCTTTATCTACGAGCGTGAGGACGACAACGTCAATGCTGCTGCCAGCTTCCGCAAGGCTATCGAGATTGACCCCAACCTCGCAAAGGGCTACTACGACCTGGGCCGCGTGATCTACAACGACGCTGTTAAGCTCGACGAGGCTTCTGAGGGTGCTGAGAGCCCCGAAGTGTCCTCCAAACTTCTTGAGGCTGCTAAGCTCTTCGAGACTGCTTACGACATGGACGAGGACAATATGGATGCAATCCCTGGCATTCTCTATCGTCTCTACTATCGTCTCGGCGCAGGCTACGAGGACAAGGCCGAATACTGGCAGAAGCGCTAATCCACTTCATAGCAGTTCCTCAATAAAATCATAAGGATAGCCATTGGCCACCATGGTCGTGGCTATCCTTCTTTCATTTTAAGCTTAATGTGATGAGATCTTTTTGGTTAAGCCTTCTCTCGCTGATAGCTTTCTCAGCCATCAGCGAGGCGCAAGAACAATTAGTAATCCTCCACACCAACGACACCCATAGCCAGATTGACCCCAACTATAAGGATCTCGGCGGGGTGCTACGCCGCAAGGTGCTCGTGGATAGTGTAAGGAGCGTAGAGCCCAACGTGATGCTTGTAGATGCAGGCGATGCTGTGCAGGGTACGCTTTACTACACGCTCTTCGGAGGCGAGGTGGAGCGCAAGATGATGAATCTGTTGGGCTATGACATCGTGGTGCTCGGCAATCATGAGTTTGACAGCGGCATGGAGGCTCTCCGCCGTGAGTATTCCCAACTGGAGGCAACAAAACTGACCACCAACTACGACCTGCGAGCCACACCCTTAGACACTCTCTTTGTGCCTTACGTCATCCGTGAGGTGGGTGGGCGAAAGATAGGCTTCATTGGCATCAACCTGAGGCCCGAAGGCATGATATCGGCCAACAACTGTCCTGGGGTGGAATGGCTCGATCCTTACGAGGCTGCCAACTCAACGGCCTGGCATCTGCGCCATAATGAGCGCGTAGATTTGGTGATTGCCATCACCCATGTGGGGTATTCTGGCACAGTGGATGTCAGCGATGTGGAGCTGGCTGAACGTTCACGCGACATTGATATCATTATCGGGGGCCATACCCATACTCTGATAAATCCTGCTGACCCTTCCACGCCAGCTTCAAGAATAGCCAATCTCGAAGGTCGCGACGTCTTGCTGGCGTCGACTGGGAGCCTGGGAGTGAATCTTGGTATGGTGAAGATCGACCTTGATAATCTCACCGCTTCCTCCGAACTGATTCCTGTCGACAGTAGGCTCGATAAGGATATAGCCGAGCAAGACGCTGCTGTGCTCCTCCCTTATCGTCATAGCGTCGACTCAATCCTGAGCGTGAGCGTAGGGGAGACTCTGATTCCTCTGGCCAAGGAGGATTGCAGTCTGCTCAACGCCGTGGCCGACTTCATCATGTGGCGCGGCTCGCAGCTCGCTGGGCGTAAAGCCGACCTTGGCATCGGCAACAAGGGTGGTATCCGCTGCAATCTTCCTCAGGGCATCATCACACAAGGAATGGTGATGCAGATGCAGCCTTTCGACAACTTTGTGGAGGCTCTTGAAGTGACGGGGGCCGACCTTCTGGAGGCCCTTCAAGTGATGGCCAACCGTGGCGACTTCTGCGTTAGCCAAGAAGTGGAGATCGACCTCACTCCTGAGACTCATGAAATCATTGAGGTGAAAATCTCGGGTGAGCCACTTGACTTGAATCGCGTCTACACCCTTGCCACCATCGACTATCTGGCCAAGGGGGGCGACTATCTCAGCTCGCTCAAGCGGACCCACTCGCTGGGCGTTTCCCCCCGCCTTCTCAACCAAGACTTTATGGACTACCTCAAGCTCGGCCCTCTCAATCCCCCCGTAGGCCCTCGCTTCAAAATAGCCCAATAATACCTAAAATACAATAAAAGCCGCGGCCTTGGGGGAAGGTCGCGGCTTTGTCGTTATTGGGGAGATGGGATTATTTAACTGAGATCTTCTCTACGGTTGAAGTGCCGTCGGTGAAGACGTTCTTCTTCACGTAGATGCCTGTGGTTGGGTTGGTCACCTTGCGACCCTGGAGGTCGTAGTATTCAACAGCCTTTACGTCCTTAGCCACCTTGCTGTCGATAGTCTTGATAGCTGTGGGCACGGGAACGTCTACGCGGTTGGCGTTGACAATCTGGCCATCGGCGCTGCCGTCAACCTTAAGCACGATAGCCACTACGCGCAGCTTCGAGGGATTGAAGTCAATCAGATTGCCCTTGCGGTTAAGAGCCTCTTGAGTGTTGAGGGTGTAGCTGACGGTGTTGGGAGTGTCAAGCGAGATGCTCTCAATAGAACCTTCGATACCACCAAATCCCGAGGTGAGGAGACCTACATCGTTAAAGTGTACGCCAGCAACAGAGCTGCCCTGCTGACCCCACCATTCCATGAGGTATGTAGAAGTATCACCCTTGTAATAATTGCTCTGATTCCAAGAGCTGTCCTCGCCATATAGGTCGTCGCCCGTGAGGATAAACTCTACGCGATATTCGCCCTTGGCTTCTTCTGCCCAGTAGATAGTGGCCGTAGCCTCTACCTGCGTCTCAGCATCGTCGGCCCATTCAGCAGTCACGTCGATGTCGCAAGGCACGTATTGCGAGCGGTAGTTGTTCCAGTAGGTGGGCAGTTGATAACCGCTGTTGCTGGCTGCGTAGTAAGGATCGATGTTATCTACACGGTTCATGTAGGCATCGGGGGCAGCGCCGCTGAATACATCAGGCACACCGCATGCAGGATTCATTGGGTCTGTAGAGTTGTAGCCATGCCAAGCCACGCAGAGAAATTCGCCAGGATAGTTCTCGTTCATGTAATCCATCGAAGCCAAGCCACGGGGGCAGTAGCCACAACCAGTGCCAGTAAACTCTTCCATGAGAGGACGGTTGACGGGAACGAAGGGCAATACCACAACTGATGATTCAGCTGTATTCGTGGCTACGCTATTGGCTACGCCATTCACCTTGTCGATAGATACGGTGACGGGGAGAGTGCCTACTTCATCGATAGCGGGAATCTCAAGAGCCACTGTGCGGCGAGCACCGAGGATAGCTTCTACAGGATTGCTGCTGAGGTCAAGGACAGCAGTGTTGGTCTTGCCAGCCACCGTGGTGGTATACTCAAGAGAGCTAATAGCTGAAGATCCGGCATTGGATACCTCCACGTCGATGGTGCTGCTCACGCCCTTAGGAGCATAAGCTGTGCCCACGCTAACAATACCGGCAGCGCTTGCAGGCACAGTGCCTTCGAGCGATACAGTTATCTTTGATACAGCATCGAGAGTAGTGGCTTTGTCGGTCCACTGACGGAAAGAACGCGAAGCGCGAAGCCAGAATCCACCTTCACGTCCGGGTTGCTCCAGTACGATAGGATAGTTGGTCGATTCGTCGCCAGCAGCTTTCTTTACTGTCAGCGAATAGCCCACATAGAGTGAATTTCCGTCTACTGTGAGCGGCTCATCCAGGTCAACATTGACCATCACATATTCGGCACCATTAGCGGCTGGCTCTGGCATATCTACTTCATAGGTAGCGATGTCGGGAACGGTAGTATTCTTACCATCAACGAGCTCCACGGTGAGGGCACGTGTAAGCCAGATTTTGAGGTCGGTGACGTAGCCTGTAGTGTCGGGGATCACAGGCACTTGGATAGCTGTGAGCTGCATACCTGCAAGTGCAGGCTCAGCAAGCGAGATAGCCACTTCGTAGGTCTCTGCTTTTGCTGTGCCATAGGTAACAGCTTCATTGCCTGAGCCATATCCAAAAGAGATGGTCTCAGCGGCAGCGGGTAGCCCCAGAAGGGCTAGTGCTGCGAGCATGGTAGTGAGTTTCTTCATTGTTTGGTATTTCAATATTGAGGAATGTATGTATTAGCGTATTGCAATCTTAGCCACGGAGGTAGTGCCATCGGTGTAGACAGTCTTCTGTAAATAGAAGCCCTTGGTGGGGTTGATTACCTGGCGACCATTGATGTCGTAGTAAGCCTGAGTCTTCACCGTCTTGGTAGCGTCGATGGTCTTGATAGCCGTGGTGCCTACATTGTAGGTTATCATATCGCTCTGATAGGTCACGCCATCGCTGCCTTCGTAGAACGAACGACACCCTACGGTCTTGATGCCTTCGTCGTAGAAGTAGAAGTAATGCTCGGTGCCTTCTACGTAGAGATCCCAGTCGTCAGTAAAGTTGTAGGGTATCTCTGTCATGTCATCGGGGAAGTAGTAGTAGGTATCCGTGTAGAAAGTATAGGGTTCGCCGTCGGTGTAGATGATGTAGTACATCTTGTCGGTGTCAAGTACATACCCATTAACATTCATGGCTGGGATGGTCCAGTCCATCATACCGTAACCGTAGTCCTCGATGCCGTCAAAATAGTCAAGGAGGACAGGAGCGCTTGGAGCAGCATTCATATCTTCAGCGGTCTGATACTGGATGATAGGATAGATGAAGAGCGAATAGTAGCTGCCACACGCGAGGTAGAGCGAGCCATCGTCAACTGCCCTAAGCGTCTTAGCCTCTGCGTCATACTCCATCTTGAGCTCGTCGGCAAACTCGCTTGAATAGTAGTATGAGCCATACTCTTCATCCAGCATATAGGCTGTCACTGCGGGATAGAAATAGAGGAAGTTGTTGGCTACCGAAGATACACCCATATATTGCTCGGTGAAGGTCACTACACCCTCTTCGTCAAGAGTACCCTTCATCACTGCCTCAGGCATGATGTCGATAAGATTGCTCAGATACACGTCGTTGCCATCAAAGGCCACTGATATGTGGCGCCCATCCATTTGGGCATCCACGATGCTCCAATTGGTGTCAAGCTCTACACTGGCGGGAAGGGTAGTAGGTTCTCCGGCGAAGGGGGTAAGGGTCTGATTTACGTCGGAGCAATAATACCAAAGAGGTGAGCCACAATAGTCTACGTATACCGACAGCATCTTCTCGGCATAGTCGAGAGCTCCTTCATCATCAACGGGGAATTCGCCGACGGTCTCCATCACTAGCGAACCATCATCTTGGATGGTGTAGGTGATAACGTTGTTGTCCTCCACTGGCTGATAGTCGTATTCTCCAGTGTAGGCCATAAGGCTGGCATAGACAGCAAACTCTTCGAGTTCCTCGTCTTCATTATAGCCTGTCATTGTGGAAATCCGCTGGGGTAGGTTGACGGTAATCTTGTTTCCTTCAACTGTACCTTTTACATAACCGTCACACATCTCTGCCCACGATGTGATAGCGGGCTTGATATAGACGTCATTGTTGTCGCCCCACACCACAGTGGCAGCAGCCTCGGTTGCGCCTGCATAGACATAGTAGCCATAGATGAAGAAGCCGTAACCTTCCTGAAGGTAAGTCTTGGCTTCGCCAGCAGGATCAGTAATCACATCGGATGCGCGGCTCTGGAGCGTTGTGGCCTTCTCAAAGCGCAGATTTTGTGGCACCTCGATGGTTTTGGCCAAGCGTGGGCCGTTGGCATGCTTGTTGAGTAGGATAGGGGTGCCAGGGGTAGCCGCAAAGGCAGCGAGCGACAGCACGCTTGAAGCAGCTAAAAGAGATAATTTTTTCATGTTTTTTGGGATGGTTGGAAAAACGTGAAGTAATGTGATGATAGTTATAAATCAGTAAAGCAGCCTAAGCCCCCGAGAGGACTTAGGTTGCTTATGAGTTGTAGATTATCGCTTAGCGACGAGCCACTTTGCTTACCGAGGTAGTGCCATCGGTGAAGACAGTCTTCTGGATGTAGAAGCCCTGAGCAGGACGGCTAATCTGGCGACCGTTGATATCGTAGAACGTTACGGCCTTCACCTCCTTGTTAGCGGTGAGGGTGTCAATGCCAGTAGAGCCTACATTATAGGTCACGAGTTCGCTCTTGTAGAGTTCACCGTCGTTGCCCTTGAAGAACGATTGCATACCTACCTTCGTCCAGCCTTCTTGATAGAAGTATATTTCGTGTTCGCCATCGCTGTATGCATAGATGTCATAATACTCATTGTCGCAGAAGTCCCAAGGTATTTCTGTCATATCCTCTTCGAGACCATAGTACTCATCAGTGTAGAAAGTAAACTCTTCTCCGTCTACATAGAAAATGTAGTACATGTCTTCAGTATTCAATAGATAATCATTGACATTAATCTTTGGGATATCCCATATCATATAGCCATAACCATAATCCTCATCGAAAGCCCTGAAGTAAGTCAACTCGGGATTCTTTGGATTGGCATTCTGGTCGGCAGCACTCTGATATTGAATGACTGGATGGATGTAGCAATCGTAGTAGTAGAGATAGTCAGTAGCTGTGTTTACACATAGGCTGCCATTATTGATAGCTGTGAGGCGCTTGGCTTCCTTGTCGTAGGTGAATACGAGTTGATCAGCTATCTCATTCTCGTAATACCATTCCTCATATTCTTCGTCCCACTCGTAGGTAGAAACTACAGGCACCATATAAACAAAGTAGCCGTAGTACTCATCCAATCCCATATATTGGGTCTCAAATACTACTTGTTCGCCTTTGATTGTACCCTTGGCATACATGTTTTCCAACGCTGGATCAAGATTGCCAAGATATACATCATCGCCATCAAAACCTACAGCGATATTCAGAGCATTGTTGTTGGCATCGGTAAGCACCCAGTCGTTGTCCATCTCTACGCCTGCAGGAAGCTCGGTGGCCACATCTGTCATAGGCGTGAAGCTCTGCTGGATGTCGCCATAATAGTACCAATAGGGGTCTGACTCTTCCTCGGTGCCGTATTCGATGTAGAGAGTTACCATATATTCTGGATCGATGACATAGCCCTCGTCGTCGTATTCAAACTCTTCGTTGAGGTCCATTACCACAGAGCCGTCATCCATAATAGTGTAGGTCATATAGTTGTCCTCATCGGCCACTACTACATAATCGCCTTCGCCGTCGCTCTTCATAAGGCTTACCATGCCGGGGAGATAGACAATATTGTCATCTTCATCATAGTCGTAAAAAAGAGCTATCTGTTGAGGATATTTCACCGTGATTTTGTTGCCTTCAACGGTACCTTTCACATAGGCATCTGAGGCGAAAGATGAGATTGCTGGCTTAAGATACACCTCGTTGTTGTCGCCCCATACTATCTGTCCAGCACAGTCTGACGAGCCTGTATAGATCCAGACCCAGTAGATATAGTAGCCGTAGCCACTCATGTTGTAGAGCTTCATTTCGCCCTCTGGCTCAGTGATCATCTCCGATGCGCGACTCTGCATCGTGGGAGCCACTTGAAGCTTCTCGAGCTTTGCCACTTTCTCAGTGGGAAGGGCACGTTTGTTGGCGCTGTTAAGCACGCTGCGGTCGCGGGTAAGACCACCATCAGGCATTGCAGCAAAGCATGTAGTGGCTGCAAGGCCAGCAATCATCAATGAGTAAAATTTTTTTCATCGTGTGATTGAATGTTAATTGAGTTGAAACTTATGGTTTATTGTAAAGTAGATATTCTCACTACTGTGTTTTGTATTTTTATTTAAAACACAGTAGTGAGGGGATGGTTCATTATTATTTGTCGTTGCTATCGTTGGATGCCATATGCTGTAGCACGGCAGCATCAAGGCTGGCGATAGTAGCAAGATTGAGGATGTCGCGCACCTGCGAGTTCACGCCTATGAAGTGGACAGGCTTGTTCAGGCCCATCTGGATAGGGCCGATAGGCTCGCCGATACCCATCTCCAGCAGCAGACGGTAGGCCGTGGAGGCAGCGCTGAGGTTGGGGAAGATGAGCGTGTTGACTTTGCGGCCCTTCAGACGGTTGAAGGGGAAGGTCTCGTCGCGCAGCTCCTGATTGAGAGCGTAGGTCACCGACATCTCGCCGTCGATAGGGAGGTCGGGGTAGCGCTCGTGCATACGCTCGATGACGTCGCGACAGCGCAGGCTCTCGTCGTCAGTAAAGGAGCCAAAGTTGCTATACGACACCAAGGCCATCACTGGCTCATGGTTGAAGTATGCCACCGAGTTGCGTGCCAAACGGGCGATGTCAAAGAGGGTGTCGCTGTCGTATATCTTGTTGACTTGAGTATCGGCCAAGAAGAGAGGTCCTTGCTTGGTGTTGACGATATGCATCGTGGCAAAATGCTTGTAGGATGGTCGGATGCCTATCACCTCCTCGGCTATGCGACCCACGGCGTGGGCAGCCGAATAGGTGCCTCCAAGGAATGCATCGGCCATACCTTCTTCGACCATCATCATGCCGAAATAGTTGCGGTCAAACATCTTCTCCAGCGCCTCGGGATACGTGATGCCCTGACGCTGACGTTTACGAGCCAAGGCCATGGCGAAGCGGCTACGGCGCTCGGCTTCGCGGTCATGGCGCAGGTTGACGATAGGTATGCCAGCGAGGTCGAGCCCCAGGCGCTCGGCGCGCTTCTGTATCATCTCCTCGTTGCCCAGCAAGATAGGCTTGAAGTGGCCCTCCTTGTAGCCCATGACGGCAGCCTTGAGCATATTGTCGGTGTTGGCTTCGCCGAATACCACGCGCTTTGGCTCCTTCTTGGCTTCGGAGACGATGTTGCGCATCATCTTATTGTCGTAGCCCATCAGGCGACGCAGTCTCTCGATGTAGGCCTCCCAATCGGTTATCGGACGGCGAGCCACTCCGCTCTCCATGGCTCCTCGAGCCACAGCAGGGGCCACGGTGACCAGTAGGCGAGGGTCGAGAGGTTTTGGCAGGATATAGTCGCGGCCAAAGGTGAGGTCGGTGCGGTCATAAGCCGCGTTGACCACTGGCGGCACTGGTTCCTTGGCCAGGTCGGCAATAGCGTGGACGGCCGCGAGTTTCATAGCCTCGTTGATCTGCGTGGCGCCGCTGTCGAGAGCCCCGCGGAAGATGTAAGGGAAACCGAGCACGTTGTTGATTTGGTTTGGATAGTCGCTTCGGCCCGTGGCAAAGATAAGGTCGGGACGCGATGCCATTGCCTTCTCAAACGAAATCTCTGGGTCGGGATTGGCCAGAGCAAAGACGATGGGTTTGGGTGCCATTGACTGTACCATTTCGGTGGTGACTACATCCTTCACCGACAGTCCTAAGAAAACGTCGGCGTCCACCATTGCCTCCGCCAGGGTGTGGATGGGGCGCGTGGTCATAAACTCGCGCTTCTGAGCGTTGAGATCCTTACGCTCAGCGTTGATCACGCCCTTACTATCACACATCACTACGTTTTCCTTTCTCACCCCCAGAGCTATATAAAGCTTGGTGCAAGAGACGGCAGCTGCTCCAGCGCCATTCACCACGAGCCTTACGTCCTCAATCTTCTTGCCTTGAAGCTCCAGGGCGTTGAGGAGACCGGCTGCCGAGATGATAGCCGTGCCATGCTGGTCGTCGTGCATCACGGGGATGTTACACTCCTCTTTGAGTCGACGCTCTATCTCGAAACATTCGGGTGCCTTGATGTCCTCAAGGTTGATGCCACCAAAGGTAGGGGAGATGGCCTTCACCACTTGGATAAAACGCTCAGGGTCTTTCTCAGCCACCTCGATGTCAAAGCAGTCGAGGCCAGCGAATATCTTAAACAGAAGAGCCTTGCCTTCCATCACCGGCTTGCCTGCCAGAGGGCCTATGTCGCCCAGCCCCAGTACGGCGGTGCCGTTGGAGATCACGGCCACCAAGTTGCCTTTGTCGGTGTATTCATATACGTCCTCGGGATGCTGCTCTATCTCCTTGCAGGGGTAAGCCACGCCGGGAGAGTAGGCCAGGGCCAGGTCGCGCTGGGTGGAGTAGGGTTTGGTGGGTACTACTTCTATCTTGCCAGGCTTTCCTTGGCGATGATATTCAAGTGCTGCTTCTTTCATTTCTTTCTTTTTATTTTTCTTCTGTTCTAATCTCTAAAATCTATCCTCTATCCCTCTCTCCCTCTGTCCCTCTAAACTGCCATAGTGCCAAAGCAGTGGCGGCTCCTACGTTGAGCGAGTCGACCGAATGGGCCATCGGTATGCGAGCCACGTAGCGCGCTTGCTCTATGGTCGTCCTCGACAGGCCATCGCCTTCGGTGCCCACTATCATGGCCATCCTCGGGAGGCCGAGAAGACAGGGATTGTCGATGTCGAGAGCGTCTTCGCTCAGGGCCAGAGCCACTGTGGTTAACCCCAGCGAGTCAAGAAAGGAGAGAGGCTCGCTGATCCATGTCCATGGCACGAGAAACACCGTACCCATTGACACACGTATCGACCGTCGGTTGAGGGGGTCGCAGGTAGTGGAGGTCAACAACACTCCGTCGGCCCCCAGGGCAGCGGCAGAGCGAAAAATAGACCCTATATTTGTAGTGTCGCACACTCCATCTATCACTACTATTCGCCGAGCGTCTCTGCATAAATCCTCTACCGAGGGGAGTGGTCGTCGCTTCATAGCGCAAAGCACCCCTCTCGTCAGTGTATAACCCGTGAGGGCGGCAAGAAGTTCTCGCTGTCCGGTGTAGACTGTAAGCTCTGGAAATTGGGAGATGATGGCGGCTGCATCACCTGTCAGATGACGCTGCTCACATAGAAGAGCCGTGGGGGTGTAGCCAGCCGATAGCGCTACCTTAATCACTTTTGGACTCTCGGCGATGAACAAGCCACTGTCGGTCGACTGGTGATTACGGAGCTGACGTTCGGTCAGTTGGCCGAAAACTTCTACCCCTGGATGGTGTAAGGATGTTATCTCAACTATAGCCATCAGATTCGTTTCAGAAGGCAAAAGTAGTAAAAAATCGTCTATTACAGGATATTTATCAATAAAAAACCTCTTTTTGCTATAAAATTGTCAATAATTTCGACCAAAAGGCTGAAAATAGTCATGCTCCTCACATCATCAAGGTGGTGAGTGGCGAAGGGTCAACATCCACATCTATAGAGATTGAGGGTAGGAGAGTGTCCCACGTACGATCGGGATACTGCTGGAGAAGCGACAACAGGTCGAGGAAGCCTTTGATGGTGTTGCGCGGCGTGCGGAAATAGCTTTCGCCTATCTTTTCAAAGCAGTAGCGCAGATAAGCCTGCAATGCCTCGTCGGGCACTCGCTCTTCAATCTCGGGATAGCCGCTGGCATAGACGCGACGCAGGTTTTTGAGCAGGACGTAGAGCTCTTCTTGCGTCAGATTGGCCAGTCGGAGCACCGTGCTATCATAGTCCTTCAAGCCAGCTTGCGAGGCGAGGGAGTTTTCGGCCAGACGCGAACGTAGCGCTTCGTAGCTATAAAGTCCTCGGCGTGTATCGGTCAGAAACTCGGGAGTGCCACCCAACACTATCCCCAGGCCTGATATGTTGCCTTGAAGTGTGTTGTTGAGCATCGACAAAAGGTCTTCATAGTTGGCCCGACGCGACGTGGCATTGGTAATCTTGTAAAGGTTGACCAGCTCGTCAAGACATACGTATAGGCCTTTATATCCAGCCAGACGCACGAGCGCCGCGTAGAGGCGGAGGGCAGGGAAGAAGTCGGCGTCGCCAAGAAATTCTCTCACCCCGAGGTCGCGCATAGCGTCGGTCTTTGTGGTATATTCAGCTTGCAGCCATCTCAACGCCGCTTGTCGCTCCTCGGTCGATGTGGAGCGGAGATAGATGCCCACCACTTTGGAGAAGGCATGCCCTCCTGGCAGCGCCGCCAGCTGTGAGAGGTCGGGGCTTCCCTGCATAGCCAGGCGTTCCAAAATAGGCGCCATGGCGTGGCCATCGCGTTTGGTACGCGTGGAGAGCGAAGCTATGAGTTCTGAGAGCAGCCGCCGAGCTTGCCCATGCGAGCCGTGAAGGCGTTTTTCTGGCGAGAGGTCGGCATGCATCGTGGCCAGCCCTTTTTCTTGGGCCAGCGAGCATACGAGGGAGAGGAAAAAGGTCTTGCCGCTGCCATACTCTCCGATGACCAATCGGAGCGAGGCTCCGCCGTCGGCCACGGTGTCGATGTCGCGTATGAAGGAGGCCACTTCTTGAGCGCGCCCCACTTGGATATACTGCAAGCCTACAGAAGGCACCACTCCACTACGCAATGAGCGGATGATGGCGTCGCGGTCGCGAGGCTTTATGATGATGGGTGACTGATTGCTCATTTCTTTTTATAATTGCTTTATTACTGATTCGAGTAAGGAGGGGGTGATATACGCTGTAGAGCCTTCCACATCGATGGCTGTGTCGCCACCATGCTCAAAGGCCAGGTCGTTGAGTTGCTCCAAGCAATGAAGATAGTTAAGGCCGTGGGCCGTGCAGAGCGATTCTATTTCGCCTACATCCCACGCTTCTTTCTCCATTAGAGCCTGGGCTATATCTTTTATTGATGGGGTGGCCGTGGGAGTTTCGGCAGCCGTAGGTGTGGTATCTTCAAAGTATTCGCTAAGCAAGAGTTGCACGCGCTGGGTATCGTTTTCTATTGCTTTCAAGCGATTAACATCCAATAGAGGCTTTGATCCCTCCTTAGCCGTAGAGCTATGAGCCGGAAGCAGATGAGCGCTTTCTGAGCACTGGGCTCTATGTAGCAGAGCATGGACGTCGCCTTCGGCGTGGCCCATCAGTTGGAGCAGACGGTCGAGTTGGGCAAGCGATTTGGCCGACAAGCGTATGCCACGCGAAGCGGCCATTGAGAGGAGCTGGTGGCTCAAGCGGTCGCAGTCGTCCAGGCGGAAGGCTTCGAGAGCCATCAGACGCGTGCGCTTGTCGAGCATACGACGCCGCTGAGCATACCATCTTAGCAGGCCACGGAGATGGCGCCGATATTTAGCTGCGCCTACCCATTGGTCGATCATCTCCCCTATGCGAGCCATCTCTTGATGGTCAAGGTCAGGGAGCATCAAAGTCATGAATTTTATCATCACGAGGCCGCGCTTGAAGTGGCGGGTGCGGATAAGCGGGGCGTTTTCGGTTGAGGAATAGAGGATGATAGGATCCTTCATCTTCAGTCGCGAGCGGTCGAGAAAACTATCCGGGGCCGTGATTATGCTTTCTTCCTCCAGCTCCTCTTTGATGAGCCAAGTGTTTTCGAGAAGCCAGTCCTCAGTCATCTGGGTAAAAGAAGACATCTGGGAGATGAGTTCGCCATAGGGCACTGTGGCATATCCTTCTGCATCCTGTGTGGCTTTCACTTCTTCGAGCCACGCTCTCAAGCGCTCATGACGATCCTTGCGGTCGGCCTCGCGGTCGGGGATGACAAAGTCGGGCCGATAGGCCATCGAGCCTATCGGCTTGTCGTCAAGCGGGGTCAATATGAGAGCTTCGCTATTCATCATCGTTCACCTTTAATATATAACAAAAGGGGACCACTTGGGTTTTCACAAAACAGGCAGCCCCATCTGCGCGTTAAGTTAATAGTATGGAAGAAAACGTTCAACTCCCCGTTGGCCCTGTGGCCCCAGCGCCCTACGACATGCTTCATCCCACAGTGAAGCGATGGGTGTGGCAGCAAGGATGGCCTTCATTGAAGCCCATCCAGACGGCGTCTATTGCCCCTATCCTTCAGGGTGGCAACGATGTGGTCATCAGCGCATCCACGACAGGAGGAAAGACAGAGGCGGCTTTTCTCCCCATACTCTCGTCTCTTCTCTCTTCACCCTCTGAGAGCGAGGGCTTCAGTGTGCTTGCTCTCGCCCCACTCAAGGCTCTTATCAACGACCAGACGCGAAGGCTTGAGGACATGACGCGCGATACGGACATCGACGTGACGCCCTGGCACGGTGATGTGGCAGCTTCGCAAAAGGCTGGAGCATCGCGCCGTCCCAGTGGCATTCTCTATACCACCCCCGAGTCGCTCGAAGCCATCCTGGCGCTGCGAGGTCCGTGGGCACGCAGTGCGCTGGCCCATCTAAGGTATGTGGTTATCGACGAGCTCCACTCGTTTATGGATAGCGAACGTGGCAAGCAGCTGCAGTCGCTTCTGGCACGCGTGGAGTTGCTGACAAAGCGGCCGGTGCCACGCATAGCCATGAGCGCCACCTTTAGCGATGTCGGCTATGTGAAGCGCTTCTTGCGACCCGATGGCTCGCTCCCATGCGTCATTCCCTCAGCGGGCAATGAGGCCCACCCTGTGCAGATAGCCATCAAGGAGTATGTGGCCGATGCCCAGCATGAGCCTGAACCTATCATCTCAAGCGAACTCTTTGCGCGTCTGCGAGGCACCAACAACCTTGTGTTTACCAACTCGCGCAAGGAGGCCGAGGCTTTCATGGTGAGCCTCTCAAAGATGAGCGAGGAGCAGGGGGTGCCCAATGAGTTTCGCATACATCATGGCTCCCTGTCGCGCGCCGACCGCGAGGCCGTGGAGAAGGACCTTCAGAAAGGCCACCATCCAGTGACCGCCATCTGCACAGCCTCGATGGAGCTCGGAGTGGATATTGGCAAGGTGAAGTCGATAGCCCAGATTGGTACAGCCGTGTCGCCATCCACCCTCCGTCAACGCCTTGGCCGCTCCGGACGTCGTGGAGAGCCGAGCGTCATTCGCATCTATAGCGTTGACGAGATGAGAGACGACTATAAGTTTCATCTCCGTGCCAACCTTGTGCAAAACATTGCTGTCACCGAGCTGCTACGCGAGCGAGTCTACGACGCCGCGCCTTCCGATGTGTGCTATCTCTCGGTCATTGTGCAGCAGCTGGAGTCGCTCCTCTCGCAGCTCGGAAGCTTCTACGAGCCGGAGGCCTTTCAGCTTCTATGTAGCCAAGGCGCCTTCGCCATGTTTACCCGAGAAAAGTTTTCGAGTCTCATCACCTATCTTATTAAGAAAGGTGTATTGTCTCAATTAGCCACTGGCCAAATAGTGATTGGCTCAGGAGGGGAGCGAATGCTGCGTCAGCGCGACTTCTTCAGCGCTTTCACCACCCCCAAGGACTATACCATCATCGACTCAAAGACGCGCAAGACGGTGGGCAACGTGCAGTATAAGCCCTACTACGGCGAGATTTTCATCCTCGCAGGTAGCCATTGGATAGTAGATGCCGTGGAGGAAAAATCGTCGACGGTCTACGTCAGCGCCACCCACTCCAAGGGGAAGATGATGTTTGAGGGTACCGGGCCTGAGATTTCCTCGCGCGTGACACGCAAGATGCTCGATATCTATAAAAGCGAGGCGCTGTACCCATATCTTGACGCTGCCACAGCCACACCTCAGCAACTGGAAGCTGCTCGCCAATGGTTCAAGAAGAAGGAGCTGGCCACAACCCATTTCCTTCGCAATGGCGAGACCCTTACACTGCTGACATGGGGAGGCATGAAGGTCAATCGCTCTATAGCGCTGATGGCCAACGCATGGCTGAGCCTCAATCCTCCTTATGACCATCTGGGAGTCAACAATCTCTCGGCCTCCAACATCGAGTATCTGGCTCAGCGTATTGCCGATGAGAAGGACCCCCAAGCTTTAGCCACCGACATGGCGCGATGGGTCAACCGCCGCAAGAAGGAGCAGGGGAAATGGGATGTCTACCTCCCCGACCCGCTGCTCGACCAAGAATATGCATCGCGCAAACTCGCTTTCCCCGATGCTCAAAAGATACTCCTTGAGCTCCCCCAAGAGCTTTAGACAACCATCTCAACTATAAGAAATGCCCGTCACCGCCGATACACAAGCGAAGCCTACACCCGAGCCAGCATCTACACCGGCTCCTACGCCAGCAGCCACTCCTCCCGAAAAGAAGTGGCGCCGGAGGCTGCTCTTGGTGATGCATATCATCACCTTGCTGCTATCGGTGTGTCTGATAGCATATATCACCTACGACACTCTTCTCAACGTCTCTTTCCTTGCCGATCCTCGCTATATGACCATCCAGCTCTGGATATGCTTCTTCTTTGAGCTTGATGTGCTGGTGGAGCTACTCCTCTCGGAGAAGAAATGGCGCTTCTTGCTCTCCAACCTGTTTTTTATCCTTATTTGTATACCTTATCTTAATATCATAAAGAGCCTTGACCTCCATCTCAGCGACGAAGTGACTTATCTCTTGCGGTTCATCCCTATGATACGAGCCGCCTACGTATTGATGATTGTGACAGGTCTGCTCACCCAAAACAAGATAAAGAGTCTCTTCAGCAGCTATGTAGCCTTGCTTCTCATCTCGCTCTACTTCTGCTCGCTGCTATTCTTCGTGGAGGAACATTATATCAATCCTGGGGTTGACACTTACTGGTCGTCGCTATGGTGGTCGGTGATGAATATGAGCACCAGCGGGTCGAGCATCCATGCCATGACCCCTACGGGCAAGGTGCTCGCCGTGATTCTCTCCGCCGAGGGTCTTATACTATTCCCCGTCTTCACGGTCTACATCACCAATGCCGTCACCCACATGCAAGGCTCCTCGCCCGACCTCTCCGCCAACGCTTAGCACCCCCTCTTTACCTTACCTCTTTACCCCTTCCCCCTTTGCCCTTTCCAAAAAATATGCTACCTTTGTACACACCAAAAAACCAAAAATCTCCAATAATAAACCCTCACCATGATTCAGAACTTTGATTACCAGACGCCCACTCGTGTCATATTTGGCCGAGGCGTTGTAGAAGAAAAACTCGTAGAGGTGATGCGTCCTCTTGGACGCCGTGTGCTCCTGGCCTATGGCGGTGGCAGCATCAAGCGTATGGGGCTCTACCAGAAGGTGGTTGACCTAATGAAGGACTTCGAGATCACCGAGCTCTCGGGCATCGAGCCCAATCCTAAGTATGACCCCTCAGTGCTCGAAGGCGTGCGCCTCTGCAAGGAGCATAATATCGACGTAATCCTCTCCGTAGGGGGTGGTAGTGTGCTCGACTGTTGCAAGGCCATCGCCGCTGGCGCAAAATATGATGGAGATCCTTGGGACCTTATCTCCTACAAGGTAAAGGCCGAGGCCGCTCTTCCTATTGTAGATATCATGACCCTCGCCGCAACAGGAAGCGAATATGATGCTGGTGGTGTCATCTCGCGCACGGAGACCAACGACAAGATAGGCTACATCGATGAACACCTATTTCCCGTATGTTCATTTCTTGACCCCACCTATACATTCACCGTCAACGCTAAGCACACTGCTGCTGGAGTGGCCGACGCCTTCAACCACGTGCTTGAAAACTTCTTCTGCGCCGACCACAACATGGTGTCCGACGGATTCTGCATCTCCATACTTCGCACCCTTGTCCACTATGCTCCAATAGCCATAGCTCACCCCGACGACTATGAGGCGAGGGCCGAGATAATGTTTGCTTGCATGTTTGGTTGCAATGGCATCCTTGCTCTTGGTAACTCTCCTTCGGGTTGGCCCATGCATGCAATAGAACATGCCTTGTCGGCCTACTACGACATCACCCATGGCGAGGGCTTGGCAATCATCACACCCCACTGGATGCAGCATATCCTGAGCGACCGCACCGAAGAACGCTTCGTGGCCCTCGGCACCCAGCTTTGGGGCATTGATCCACACCTCCTCAAGGAAGAAATAGCACAGCTTGCGATTGACCGCACGTTCCAGTTCTTCGAGTCAATAGGGCTGCCCATGAACCTCCGCAAGGTTGGTATCGACGACAGTCGTCTCCGCGAGATGGCCAAGCATATCAAGGCCGACGGCATGCAGCAAGGCGAGCAATACGTTCCCCTCACCGAGGACGAAATCGTCGAAATCCTCACCCGCGCCCTCTAAGCCTCTAATAGTAAAGCTCGCGACCCTCGTGTTGCCAGCATAATTAAATAGCCCCTCTCTGCACAATAAAAGTTGCCAGAGAGGGGCATTTTTTGTTTTTCCTCTTATATTCCCATTATTGCCAAATAATGGGAAGGGAAGCGGTCCTTTAGATAGATAGTAGCTCCCTTATATACGAGCCAGGGGACTAACACCCCTAAAAACATTGATAAAAAGCAATATAAAGGTAATGGAAGCTCTACGACCTTAGGAAGAAACTGTCCACAAAACGTTTGGGGATACCAAGAAAGAAGGTAGATCGTGAACGAACTGCCATAGAGAAAGTCAAAGAAGTGATGGCCTCGTTGATTGTATACCTGAGCACAGCAGACACACATCATTATTCCCACACAAGCAATAAAAATTTTCCACACTGCTAAATCGCTTACCCAATACATGCATGATGCGCCTATGGCCAACATTAGGAATAGAGTCGTTGTTGAATGAGAGACACTCCACGGCTGAGTAAACAGATTCATTGACACATAACCAAAACAAAAATAAAACCAGTATTGACATATAGATCCAATACATAAAAACTCTCTTCCCACAAAAGGATTAAAGATTGCTAAGCAAAAGCTCATCACCATTATTATCCACACCCTTTGAGGATAGTGAACCATATTAAGGAGTTTGGTTGTCCCGACAAAGAGTATAAAACATCCAAATAGGGTAGGAAGAAACCACAAATATACGATTGTACCCTCCCAAGGATAAAGGAGGCCATGGAGATATGAGGTTAAAGTCATTTCTACTGGTCGCAAAGCATAACGACTTAGCAGAGCTTTGATTGGAAAAGTAATGGTCGAGATAACAAAGAAGGGTAGAAGCAATCGCCGCACCTTGCTTCTCACTATCCCATCTTCTCCCCAAAAAGGTATAGAGGATGGCGAGATACCCTTACGTCGACATGAATAACCGAAAAGAGCTCCTGATAGCGCCATAAACAAAGGCATGTGGAAAGAATAAATCCACCTGTACAATGGGGTATCCTCATAATTGATTAGTGCATGACCGAGAACTACCAATAGTATGCCTATTATTTGAAGAGCACTAATTAGTGGGTTGCGCATAACTATTTATATTTAGTGGTCCACTGTCTCGCCCGAGATAAAGAGGCGGTAGAGGCGAGTGGAGTCGTTGGTGTAGACGTTGATGGTCTTAAGGAATGAGCCTAAGGGGCGATTGCGATGGTCATAGGTGACTTCGATTGTCCCCTCAGCGCCAGGTCGAATTGGTTCTTTGGAAAATTGCGCCACCGTGCACCCACATGAAGTTTTTACTCTCACTATCACAAGGGGCTTATTGCCTACGTTGGTAAACCGAAATGTGGCCGAGTGGAGCGCGGTGTCGGTCATTTGGATTGTGCCGAGCGATATGTTGTTATCTTTCAGCTCCATTTTTGACTGAGCGGTAGCAACAAACCCTACCAGAAGAGCCATGAAAAACAGATATATACTTTGCTTCATAAGCAATATTTATGTTGGCACACTTGCGCCACTTCAGAATTATGAGTTATAATTATCACCGTGTAAGTAGAGGGTAGGGAGCGAAGGTTGGCAAGCAGCCGCTGGCTCGTAGCTGAGTCAAGAGCTGCCGTAGGCTCGTCGAGCAAAAGAATACAGCCACGTCTTAGCAGTCCACGCGCTATGGCAATACGCTGAGCTTGCCCCTCGCTCAGGCCAAGGCTTTGCTCGCCACACACAGTGTCAAGCCCTTGTGGCAACTCAGCCATTACAAATTGAGCCTCGGCCATACGCAGCGCCCACATCATCTCTTCTTGGGTGGCTTTGGGATTGCCCATAAGCAGATTTTGCCTCAGAGTGGCGTTAAAAAGACTGTTGCCCTGCGGGACGTAGGAGATGTAGCGTCGACAGGCCGCCCCAGCCACTACTTCCCCTTGGGCATTATAGAAAACTACTCTCCCTTCTGCGGGCATAATTAGACCCAGAATAAGACGGAATATTGTGCTCTTTCCAGCACCCGTCGGACCCAAAATAGCTGTTGTGGAGCCAGGGGGGAAGGATAGAGAGAGATTCTGCAGCACTGGCTCCTCGCCATCAGGATACGCCACGCTTACCCCCTCCAACTTAACTCCCACTGGTGGAGCCAAAGGATTTTCCGAGGAGACAGGGGCCTCATCTTCTCGAGCCATCCCAAGCAGTTCACGCAGACGATCAACGGCCGTAGAGGTGCGTACCACGGCAGGCAGTTGTCGGCTCAGTTCCACCGAAGGCCGCTGCACCAACCCCACCAGTTGCAGGAAGGCAGCTACAGTGCCAAAAGTGATAGAGGCATTAGAGAGGCCCCACACGCCCCACAAGAAAGCCAAAGTGTAACCAGCCCCGAATCCAGCCTGCACCGCGACAGCCGACCAAGCAGACAGTCTACAGCGTTTCAAGACGATCATCCTCCAGCGATGGAGTAGCGATGCAAGCCGTTCTTGTGCTGCTGGAGCCATCTCCAAGGCCAAGATAAGCGAGCGGCGCTGCACGCTCTCTTGCGTAAAGCGATGGACTTGGCTCTCCTGCCTACGCAGCGACGACGTGAGGCGTCGCATGTGACTCACCATCACCTTGCTCAGCGCCAGAGCCACGGGCATCACTACCAGTAGAGCCACCGCCAATCTCCAATCGAGCCAAAGCAGGAAGACAAGAGCGCCCAATAGTTGAAGGCAAGTGATGATGATATAGGGGCAGTCGCGGCAAGCAGCGCTGCTCACCGTGGCCACATCCTCATTGAGACGCAAAGCAGCCTCTGCGCTATGGAGCCCTCCGCGTCCTTGCCACTGGAGATGGAGCAGGTGGCCGAAAATGCTTTCGCGCAGACGAGTGCGCACCCTTAGCTCGCTATGATTCTCCACCATCGTGCTGGCAACGCCAAGCAGAAGCTGAGCCACAAGCAATCCCACCATCACGATAGCCCAAAGCCATAGCGAACCGACTGCAACGCCTGTAGCCACATCTATCAGATGCTTGCTCACCCATACCAGCGTCAAGGAGGCAGCAATGCGCAGCGCGCCACATAGAGCATTAAGAGCCACTCGGCCCTTGCATCCAGCGGCCCGACGCCATATCCATATAAGATTATCGAGCATGACGAAACGAGTGGAGGAGGCGACGCAAGGGGAGTGCCCATATCCATAGCCTCGATAGCAGACGATAGCGAGTAGAAATCAGAGAAAGAGTGCGGCCATGGCGCTGACGCGCCACAGCCGTACCCATAACATCTCCCCTGTCAACTATCTCCCCTTGATCGAGCACATGATCGCCCCGAAGTGTCAACCTTGAGCCTTCACAATGGCATACACGGTGGAGCACAAAGCGCCCTTGGTATAGGGCCAAGACTATATCTCCACGGCTCACTCCTTGACGACGCTTGATAGTGACTGTATCGGTGGCTTCTCGTAAGAAAGGCTTCATGCTGCTCCCTTTCACTGGAATGGTGACCGCCAGCCCCTGGGCAAGCAGCCGAGCAGCGTCGTGCAAGAAATCCGTGGAGTAATAGCTGACAGTAGCCATCAATGGCCATGATTAGTCGTTGACCAAGAAGAAGCGATTAGCTGAGCTGTCAACTTCCTTGAGGGTAAAAGTCTGCCCCAGAGGATAGCGCTCGCCAGTGAGAGTGTCGAGAATCAACCATCCAGCCCACTTAGCGCCTGCCGTGGCTCGCATCTCCACATCGGCCTTTCTGGCCATCTGAAGCCCAATGGCTATACGCTGCTCGCCACCGACGCGGTTGATGCTCACTCCGCGACCATCAGCCACTGTGTAGACCACCACAGGCTGCTCATCCTCCGAGGCAAGAATAACCCGCGCGTCCTCGCTGTCAATATAGCTGTCGCTACCGCCAAGCGTCACAAGACATTCAGCCCGAGCATCGCTGCGGCTGCTTGTTGGCACAAGCGCAGAGATATAGACATCGTCAGCGCTCTGAGTCGATGCCTGGAGCGCGCCAAAGGTTTGAGACAACATATTGGTAGTCACCTTTACATAGGAATATTTACCGGTGGCTTCCTCATTGTCGTCTGGGTTAGGCGTGACTGATAGCAGTACGGCCTCCATGGGATTAAGTGAAAGGGTCATGCTGGAAGCACTCACGTTAAGGCGTCCATCTTCGTCAATCTGATATGATACATACTTGGCGCCGTCATAGCGCGAGAGACTATTGACGTTGGTATTTTCCTCTAAGAACGTCATGATATCTATATGGCATAGGAAAGGATTACCAAAGACGAAAGTCGACCCCGAAGATGTGTAGCGGCGCAAGTCAAAGAGTGACTGAGTCTTTCCTTCCAGCTCATTGTAGTCGGCCCAGAACAGGCCCTGCTTCGAGCGATGAGAGCCGACATTCTTATTGGTTCCTACTTGGCCCTTGTTGAATCCACTATAATAATTGTATTTGTCGAAGTCCTTGGGGAATCGGAAAGTCTCCGTCTGATCTGCTTTTGAAGAATTGTATTTTCCATCAGTTGAAGCTGCCAGTTTCACGGCAAATCCTTGTGCTTCGGCATATTCATTCTCCACGTGATTGAACGAGCGCGACCAGTCGGTCTGGTCAAGTAGAGCGCCTATCGAAGCATCAGTTGCACGCGAGTTCATAAATTCGTTGGTCACGGCCTGAGCCCAAAAACGCTGGAAGATGGCTGGAGCCACACGCTGCTCAGTATAATTGTCCTTGGTGGGGAGGGTGAAGTAGTTGGCATATGACGACCATAGATAGGTGTTCCAGGCCAAAGCATCTGAGGTAACTTCACCGCTGAGAGGGATAGTAGTGGCTGATGGTATAAACATATCGCCTGTCACCATGCTCTGCAAGGGAGCCGACACCAGTTGATATTCATTGTATTTCAGCTCCATGTCAACAAACACCAGTCCACCATGGCGCAGATATTCGCTGCCGATCATCTCTCCCCCCACCTCAAAGTGGATGTCGTCGCACCGATAATCGCCATCGGCCACCAGTTCGGGATATCCTTGTGTGATATTCTTAATTTGAGCAGGACGAGGAATCACCACGTCGGTGCACTCCCAAGGCACACCGTTGTCCCAGTTGGTCCATACGTTCCAGTCGCGGTCGGTAAGGCCGAGCCAAGTGGTCTGCGTGGGGTGGATTGTGAGGGTCACCACTTTGTTGAGAAGGTCAACACGGTTGCCGTTGGTGTCCCACGTCTGCAGGGTGATGTAGTAGACACCGCAGGGCATAGCAGCCAGATACTCTTTCAGCGTAGAGTAGGCATTATTATTGTTGGTGGTGTTGAGAAGGTCACACTGACCGTTGGTCAATTCGCCCGATACCATCACATAGTAGGAGTTGCCTGAACCAGGGAATTTTGTCAGGCCAGGACCGTCGTAAGGTGTAAAATCAAGGATATATTCTTGCTCTGCATTGCCGCCTGTAAGGGTAAAGGTAGGGGCATCGTCGCCGCTACAGATGTCGGTTGAGGATATGTTCATTGCGTTGACAGTGATGATAGGATCATCTGTGATGCAATCCATCACTCCATCATCGTTATAATCAGGGCGGAAGTAAGCGCCCACCACTTGTAGATGTGTGGGAACCTTGAGTCCTTTGCCTGCGGTAAGCACAAGTTGATTAAACTTTTGGGTTGGAATTACCGAAAGGTAGGTGTTGGTAGTGTTTCCCAGTTTTACTTCGGCCACCGAAAGCGATGTTTTATTGTTGGCATCGGTAGCGTAGGTCACCTCCTTGTCATCGCCCTCTTTATTAGTATCATAGGCCTTGACGCTCCATGTCCCTATCACATCCAAAAGGTCCACCTCGTTTTGGATTACGAAACCTGTCTCTTGGTAGGGCTGGATGTAGTTGTCAAAAGTGATAGTGATCTTAAGAGCTTCTACCACGGTCAACACTTCAGTAAGCGAAGCCACTGTGTTCATATCTCCATCAACAAGATTGCTCAGACCCGAAAAGTGTTCAAAGAGGTTGATACCACTCACAGCGCTTACAGATGGCTCGGCTCCGTAGTTGGAGCTTGAAATCATCTGCATACACTCCATGCTACCACCATTCTGACACGTATTGCAGTCTTCTATAAAAGCGTAGTAGATTTGGAAGGCATCAGCAATCTGGAGATTTAGAACACCGCTTGAATACAATTCGATACATTGGAATTCAGCTTCAGTCTCAATCCCGAGCATTACGCGAGGCTGATTGTCGGTATTGATTAGGTTTACATCCACGGCACCGTCTACCACACCTTTGTCAATCACTGTTCCATCGCGCATCGTCAAGCGTATACGCAGAAATTGCAACACGTCGCCATCAAGGATAGATTTATTGGCACCCACTACAAAACCTACTTTTACTTTTTTGTTGTTGGAATTGATGGAGCCTTCATTTTTCTTCACTCCTATCAGAGCTACATTGGAGGCTAATTGTATATTAACAGCTTGATTGATTTGGAGATAGTTATCGGTATTAGAGTCAACAATATAGCTGAGTTCACCGGTGGTGCTTCCTCCGCCAATTTTTATTCCAGCAAATCCTCCCTCGGGAGTGTAAGCGGTGTACGTATTGTCGTCAGCGCTTGTATTTACCAGTGGGTCGTTGCATTCGGTATATTCTGGGTACACCTTACGTGTGATGGTAGCATACTGCTCGGCAGTGCCAGTGAAGACCTCGCCAGTAGAGTCGGTATAGGTATAAGAGAAGGTGCATTTCACCACATACTTGCCTGGCACGTTCATATTCCACAATATGTCGCCGTTGGCATTCTGGATAATCTCGGCAGCTCCTGGTCCGCTCACAAGTTTATAGCTGTAGCTATTTATCACCAGATTTTCATCGAATGAAGTTGGCTGCAGGAGATGATAGCCGGGGTTGTAGACCACAGCATCGGTCAGAGCAAAAAAAGATGATGGGTCAATCGTGGTCTTCTCGCGTATGTAAGCATAGTGAATTTGCGTCACTCCTACGTCTATGGATACTCCTTCAAATTCTATCATCACGGTGCGGGCTGCCTTTGAGGTAGTAAATCCATAAGTAGCCCCTTTTTCACCTATAAGAGACAATTCCAGCACTTTCGTTATCTGAGTGTACTCTTGTTGTACATCACGATCATCATCAGCGTAGGTGGTAACCTTTATGGTAGAGCCTAAACCCAGTTCGAGAACGGAGCCACTAGTAATGTAAAACCCCACTTCCGTACCTGCTGGCACTTCGCGACCAAATTTCACGTAGTAGCGATTGTAGAGATTGATTATAGCGATAGCAGGACCGTTTTCGAGGTCTTCGTCAACAAGCGACTTGTAATTACCTGAACAATTGTTGTTGAAGTACTCGTTGCCGTCGTTAACGGCAGGAATCATGGGGTTTTCGCCTACGAAAGCATAGTAGATTTCAAGCTTTTGGGCCACAGTTGCAGTAACCCCTCCCATACAAAGCTTAATCTCATTGAAAGGCTGAGAAAATAAGCCTTCCACGACAAAGGATTGTGCAGCATCGGAGGAAGAGCTGCTAATATTTCCCACACCAAGATCGAGCACGCTTGTGGCTTCGCTAAAAGACACCGATTCTTGCTGCTTGCCATCAAGGAGTGTCACTAGCGACCATAAAGAGAGTACATCAGCCGATAACACACCCGAACTTTGAGTCTTGACCACAAAACCTGCACGCTGACCACCCTTGTAAGTATGGGCAACGTCAATGATCGACACAATCTCATTATAGGGAAAATTGGCTGCTGCCACATTGTTTAAGGAGAAGGTGTTGCTGAGGTCGAGGTCGGTGATGTTGTTTTCTGCTCCATCCAGTTTGACTACAGCCAGCAGGGTGTTGTTTTGACGGTTGATCATGCGGCCAGCGCCTACGAGTGGCACACGGCAGTTGGCCACATAGTAGGTCTGGTCGTCGCTTTGTATCTCGGCGGTGAGGCCATCGCTGCTACGCGAGCTTCCTGCGAGGCTCGCAGAGGCGCCGGTCTCAGTGCCCGGGAGACGAATGTCATCATCGGTACATCCTGCGCCCAGCAGCAACAAAAATAAGAAAGGTATATATTTAAGTTTCATAATGCGATTTTCATTATTCACTAATAGTCTTTTCACTCTTTATAGTCGGGTTCTTGACCCTTGAAGGTGTTGAGCGGCTGTCCTTCATAGCGCGTGATGATGGCCGAGCGCGACACTTGCTTGTCATCGTAGAACATATTATCCACGCCGCCATAGTCGGCAAGCAGTAGCTGATCTTTAGGTACTCCAAATTCCTCCGTCAACACCTTGTAGACATTCTCGGCGCGATGGATGGCGAGCCACATATTGCGCTGCGGCGAGCCAGTATACTTGTCGGCATAACCGCTGATGACATATTTCTGGTCGGGGGTTTCTTTCATCATCTCGGCAACCCACCGGAGGTTGACACGCTCGCGGTTGGCCACCTCCACGCGGTCAATTACGAAGTTGACGAGATAGGGGAACGTCACTACTCGACTGCCCTCACCCTTAATATAGACCGTGTCGGGCTGCTGATGGCGGAGGCTGTCCACCTGCAAGCGCAGGGCGTTGACTTGGTCCATATTGTCCTGATAGTAGTAGGTGTAGCGCTTGGAGGTTTTGTTCCATCCACGCTCCTTGAAGTAGTAGGTGAAACCGATATTGATAGAAGCGTTGACGTCAAACTGCTGATGATATAACACCTGGTCAAACCATGTGTCATAGAGCATACAGCGAGCTGTGAGGTCGATTGAAAGGGCTTTGCTCTTGTTGAGAAAACGGCTATATTGAAGTTCGATGTGGCCAGCCCATTCGTTCTGCTTACCCGGTCCTCCTAAATCATAACTATGAACAGCACCGATACCAAGGGAAAATATCAATTGATTTTTAAGGTGAGAGCTATTGTAGCCTTCAAAACCATAGATAAGGCGCGTGATGTTGAGCATCAGGTTGAGGTTGATGTCCCACCATTTATGGCGCTCTTTCCAATAGGGCCGTCCCTCCTTGTCATAGTAAGTAGCGCTACCATGGGTGAATTGCCCCTGTACATACTTATCTGCTTGTGATCTGAACCCCGTCATTTGTAATTTCACGCCAAAGGCGGGTACAAACCATTTACCGAAGCCAAAGTTGAACTGTGGCGACAGTCTCGAGCCGAAGCTGCCATCGGTCTTGTCGCCCCAAAAGGCGTTGACGCCAGCGTTGGCCAGCACAAACCAGTTGGCCTTCCACTTATTGGTAATCACTTGGTGGTTGTTGTCGCTCACCTCATAGTCTTCCACTTTCTTGAAGAGGAGAGCGTCGGGTTCATACTCCACCTTGTTGGCAGGCTCTCGCAGGTCTTGAGCCGCAGCGGCCAGAGCAATAGTCATAGCCGCCAGAGATATGATAGTTTTTCGCATTTTGCTGTATTTTGATTAAAAGGGACGATAATGAAATTTGAAGTTGCAGTCGATAAGAGTCTGCAAGAGGACATCGCCGTAAACGCTTTCAACGCCAGCTTGAGGCAGCATTACAATTCCAGTTCGGCCTCCAGTCTGTATTTCTTTGGCAGTGCCGCATGTGAGCCCATTAACGCCTATTATTTTATAAACGTCAAAGGTCGAATCCCCATTTTCTCTAATAGGTCTGAAAGTGAGTTTAGAAGCATCGGCATCGAAGTCAAATGATACATAAGAATTAGAAGCTGTTTCTAAGGCGTTATCTACCACTACATAATTATCCGCTTGTACACGCGTCCATGTTGATCCACTTTTAAAATATACTGAATACCAGTAATAGTGAACGCCCGACAATTCATGCGATGCGCTCACGTATATTATATGCTTACGAAGATTTCCAACCGTTTTTTCTGTTGAGGAAGATATATCCCATAAATAATCTCCTTTAATTATATTTCTATTTTGATAAGGAATATGGAATAAATCGCCGCTTGTATCTCTATTGTCAAAAACAAAAACAAATTCAGTAGGATTATCATCAAGAAAATCGACAATAGCTTGGAATATATCACCCCATCTATCATCATCAGTTCCTCGAATATCAAAAGCTCTTACACCTTGATTTAACAACTTTGTAGTCTTATCTTGTGCCTGAGAAGAAGTCGTGGTGTTACCACTCGAAGGAATCCAATAGCTTACTTTATCCCCGGGTATGCAAAGCTGAGCCACCGGGATGTCATCGTCTAGCTGGGCCATCCATAGGTTGACGGTCTGGGTGTCAAAGGGATTTACTTTGGGCAGCTTGATATCCACGCGGCTCTGCTGTAGGAGAGTACCAGGGAGCGTCTTGGTGTATTCAAAGGCGCCTGTGGTATGCACACGGATTTTCACTCCCTCGGTCAGATCCTGCGGGATAGGAGGCAGGAAAGCCATGAGACTCACCGACTCTCCCTCGCAGAGGTCAACATAATGATTGCCAGTGCGGTCATCGTAGATGCCTACAAACACCGATTCGGTATACGCGTCATACGAATCTTCCACCAGGAAACCAGCGCCTTCTTCAGGTCGCGAATTGTTGATACCCCCCGCAGCGTGGGCCGTACCGTTCTTGAGATTGTATTGTATCTCCCCCCGCACCATACCACGGGGCATTATCACACTCACGCCAGTGACGCGATGATAGGCTACAACACCGGTTGGCACCTCAAACCCTCCGGCTGTCACCTTGATGTCGAGCGTAGTCATGATGGGGTCGAAGTCGAGCAGCACGTGGTCTTCGTTGTATTTCACCTCCTTCATGGCCATCATGTAGGCATTCTTCATGTTTGGTTCAGCGTAGTAGATGAGAGAGTCGCCCGTGTTGACGGTCGAAGCATCGGTGATGGTGCATATCTGGTTGGTCCAATACTCCATGCGATAGATGGCATCGCCGCGGACCTCTTCAAGCGTAGGCGCTCCGAGAACTCGGCCATCGGGATAGGCAGCGAAGAATCGATGATAGCCCGTTTCTGAGTCGTCAGTATTAGTACCTCCCCAATAGCCTTGAGGCTGTCCATCGCTCCAATAAAGACGGTCGAGCGCCGACCATGTGATGGTGTTGTGATATGGACTATCATCGGCGTGAGGCACGTCAACCTCATAAGTGCCTACCTGAGTAGATGGAGGCGTGAAGGTGGGGTCGGCTGCTATCTTCTTATTGACATCGGGCGAATAGATGCGTATCAGGTCGCCCGATGTCCAGTGGATATTAAATCGTGAGGCTGCGTCGTAGCCATCGTAGGCCGTGCGCGAAAGGCTACGGCTACTACCCTCCGTGCTGCCAGCAAAGACTATCTCCTTGCCAGGATAGCCGGCGGATGTGCTGGGGGTATTGCCTGGATCTACTGGAGGTTCATCCGTGGAATGTTCGGAACATCCACCAGCCATGACTGCGGCAGCCAGCAACGCCAAGGAAGATGATATTACTGTTTTCATAGCTCGAAATGTGAGAGTTGCAGAAAAGCGATTGACGGCGCGAGGGGATTATTCATCCCACGAGCCCTTAGAAAAGTCCATAGTGCCACCATCGGGTTGCTGTTCAATCTCGATATGGCGTTGACGTTCGTTGATCTCCATGCCGGGTTCAACGTGGGATACACAGAAGCTACCTTCCAGTTCTACATCAGAGACAGTGGTGAGAGGCGCCACATAGGGTTTCTTAGTCGTTTCCATTTGCTTTAGTAGGGATTATAATGATTGATTTAATTGTTTTCTGGAGTGAGATTGGGAATGCGAATCTTAGTACCCGCCATGATTACATTGGGGTCCTTTATCTTCGGATTGTATTGGGCTATGTAGGGCCACAGCTCGCTGTCGCCATAGTAGCGGTCGGCGAGTATCTTGAGCGATTCTCCACGCTGAAGCGTGCATGTGGTCTTAAGGCCAGTAATCGAGTAGGAGGTTGTTATGGTTGTTGGGGGTGTTACAGTTGTTGAAGTTGTTATGGTTTTTGGAGTTGTTACAGTTGTTGGGGGTGTTATGGTTGTTGAAGTTGTTATGGTTGTTGGGGTTGTTACAGTTGTTGGGGCTGTTACGGTTGTTGGAGTTGTTGTTGTGGCAATGGTTTTTTCGGGGTCTTCTTGCTGGGGGGCATGACGGGGGATGAACGACCAGAGTAAGAGCGAAGAGCCCACGACGAGTGCCAACAGACATATGGCAATCTGGCGCCCCGAGAGGTCCTTAGTCTTCTGGGCAATATTCTTGGAGCGTTTGCCATATCCGTAGCCATAGCCCCTGTAGCCATAAGAGCCATAGTAGCCATACCCTCCATAATAGCCATAATGATGGGATACATCCACACCGTTGAGCACGAGCACCATATTGTTGAGTTTGCCTTCTTGGTAGAGCGTCTCGATGTCGGGTATCTGACGACGGTCGAAGCGACCAACGCGCACCACAAAGAGGGTCAAGTCGGCAATGCGGTTGGCTATCGTAGCGTCGGCCACCACACCTACCGGCACATTGTCGGCGATGATAAAGTCGTAGGAGCCGCGCAGCTTCTGTAGCAGGAGGTCGAGGCGTTGGTCCATCAGCAGTTCGGCTGGGTTGGGAGCCACAGCCCCCGAGGCTATAAAGTCGATGTTGCCTATGGTCTGCACTATCGACTGAAGCGACGTTTCGGGGTCGATGATATAATTAGTGACACCCACACGGCGAGCGCTAAGTGAACGCGTCAAGGTACCTTTTCTCACGTCGAGGTCAATCACGAGCACTCGCTTATTGGCTCTGGCCAGAGCGCGAGCCAGATTGATTGTGAGGAAGGTCTTGCCAGCCCCTTCGTTAAACGACGACAGCGTGATGACCTTGACGGGATGATCAGGCTTGTTGAAAAACATCAAGTTGGTGCGCAACATACGAAAGGCCTCGGCCAGCATGTCGTCGGTCTCATCGCTGCTTTGGAGCAGAGCCGGACTCTTGCCTGTCTTCTTATCAAAGGGGATGTCGCCCAGGAAAGGCACACTGACCAGGCCTTCAAAGTCCTTGCGGCTCCTTACCTTGTTGTCGATGAAGAGACGGAAGAGCAAGATGCCAGCGGTCAACACCACTCCAAGTACAATGCCCAAGGCAATGGTGCGTTTGGGCTTGGGAAAGATGGGGAAACGAGGTCCTTTAGGGGTGTCGATCATGCGAGCATTGTTGTCGGCCATAGCCTGTGTGAGAGCATTCTCCTCGCGCTTGTTGAGCAGAAACATGTAGAGCGTCTCCTTTATCTTTTGCTGACGCTCTATGGAGAGCATCTCGCGCTGGGTGGCAGGAATGCTGGCTATCATCCCCACCGACCGGCTCTTCTGCTCAGCAGCGTTGCCGCGCTTCTGATTGAGGTTGGCTATCAGATTGTCGATGGAGCGGATGATGGCCTGGCGCGACGAGTGGAGATGGTCGTCCATCTCTTCGAGCACGGGGTTGGAGGCTCCGCTCTCTTCGCTCAGGCGCTGACGCTTGAGCATCAGCGAGTTGTATTGGCTTATCTGCTGCTCAAGGTTCATTCCGGCAAGCCCCGTCTGTGTGGGGATGAGATAGTCGCCATCCACAGGATTCTCCAGATAATTCTTGACGTAGCGCGCCCATTCAAGCTGAGCTTGATGCTCTATCTCCTGCATATCAAATCGCTCCGTCTCGGCCATATAGCGGCTGGTAGTGGAGCCGATGTCGACTATTCCATGCTGACGTTTAAACTGCTGCAACTCGCTCTCCACCCCTCCCAGTTCATTCTCGATGATGCGAATACGCTCATCGATAAACTGCCCTGTGTTGATGGCCACACGGTTTTTGTCGTTGATAGCCTCGGTGTTGTACACGTCGATGAGAGTGTTGATGACATCCACCGCCCTCTGGCCCGACACATCTTGCATGGCTACTGTCAAGATAGAGGTCTCGTCCTCGGCTTGGCGTATCGACATATTGCCTTGGAAGTAAAGCACCATATCGCTCAGCGGCTGGTGGTTCACCTCAATCTCGCGGCCACGCCACTGGGGCGTATAATGACGCGTAGGGCTGACGGTGAGGGTCAGGCCCTCGTCGTCGAGTTTCATAGTAGTGCCCAGCTGTAGCTTGTAGCGCTTATCGGCCTGGAGCGCTACACCCGTGATGTCGGTAATAGCCACGTGGGTAGAGTCGAGAGGGACGACGTTGAATCGCAGAGGCCGCTCCGGATGAATACCTCCAATGGTGGCTTTGATGGGCGACGAGGAATAGAGCTCGCGCTGGCGCAGGGTGTCCTTGACGCTATAGCACATGTTGGCGTCGAGCCGCTTCACAACCTCGGTCATCAGCGTGGCCGACTTAAACTGAAGCACTTCATTGGCCACATTGACACGATTGATATAGTTGTCAAGTCGGTCGAGGCCTGCCGAGTAGCTTTTGTTCTCGGGATCCTTGATTACCACAGTAGCTGAGCGATAATAGATGCGTGGCGAACTGGCACAGTAGAGCCACGCCAGCGACCCACACACCACGACGGCTATCACAAACCACCACCAGTGGGCCACGAGATAATACCACAGGTCGGTGACACTTAGCTTCTGCTGCCCTGTGGTCTGACTCCGTCCTTGAGGATTAGAATAGGGTGAATTGACCATTGCTGAGAGAGTATTTAGAGGTGATTTTTTGCTTTACTTTGTGGCCCAGATGACCGAGCAGATGGCTGTGATGATGCTAAGGAAGGTGGCCGTAAACTGGTATCGGCGGTCTTCGTTGTCCTTCTTCTTATACTTTGGCTCCACGTAGACTATGTCGTTGGGTTGAAGAAAGAAGTGGGGCGAATTGAGGGTGTTGAGATTGCGCATGTCGTGGTCGATGCGAAGGCGCTTGCCATCTACTTCGCGTATCACTGCCACTTTCTTATGGTCGCCGTTGGCTGTGATGTCGCCAGCCTTTGCCAGTGCTTCGAGCAGGGTGACACGGTCGCCATCTGCCGTGAATGTACCACTATGGCCCACAGCCCCCAGCACAGTGTACTTAAAGTTGAGCAGCGCCACCGACACTTGTGGGTCGAGGATATAATCGCCATCGATGATGCGCTGGCGTATCTCATCCTCGAGTTGGTCCATATACATGCCCTCGGCGTGGATCTTGCCGAGGATGGGCATGTGGATGTTGCCATTGGGGTCGATACGATATCCCTCGCGCTGGGTCTCGCTGCCATCGGATACGGCCGTCAGGTTGCCTTGGTCGGTGATAGCCACTGCGCCGTTGCGCGAGTTGAAGGGTAGAGCCAACTCAGGCTTGGGGCAGGTGACGGTGATGGCAAGAAGGTCGTTTTCTTGGAGCACAATCTCGCGCTTGGGCTCGAAGGGGTAGTTGACACCCTCCTTCATATTCTGAAGGTAAGCGATGTCTTTGTTGCCTTTGCACGCCGAAGTCAGTAGAGCGGTAGCGAGCAAGGTTAAATAGATTGCTTTTTTCATTGCGATTTGTAGATATTTAGGATATGATTAGGTTGCTAATTGAGAGCTGGGCTGCTTGCGGGTCGGGCCTACAGTCGAGCAGGCCTATAGGGGCGGCCTCCACTATCTGTGAGAGATGGGAGGCGAGGAGCTCCTGCAGAGCAGCCGAGCGCCTGATGGCAAAGCATGAGGGGAGGAGGGCTTTAAAGGCTTCCACTCCCGTGAGCGGCCAGTAGTGGTCGTGGGAGGCTTGACGCAGGCGTAGGATAGCTCCCACCCGTGCACGCTCGTTGAGGTGGCAAGAGGTCTTGCCGCTCCACGGCGAGCCATAGGCGTAAAGCTCGCCATTTACGAAGCGCAGCAGGGGGTTGTCGTCGTTGAGCAGGTGGGCCGAAGGTAGGGCATGAAGCCATAGGCGCGAGTGGGTGCTTTTGCCTGTGCCGCTGCGGCCCAGAAAGAGGTAGGCCCGTCCTTGATAGACCACGGCAGAGGCATGAATGGCCACTGCCTGATGGTAGAGGATAGCTTGGGAGAAGAGGATGCGTATCAGCGAACTCAGAGCGTTGCCCACAAAAGGGTCGGCGAGGTTGAGCGACACTCGAGGATGCAGACATAATGGGTCAAAAGTCAGGTAATGGGTGGAGGTGTGGGCACGATGGCGTAGCTCCACCCAATAGCCTGACTGTTCCGACTCCGATAACCTAAAATATCCTAAATCATCGGCCGACGACTCGATGAGCCTTGCATCGGTCGGGAGCATAATGGAGTCGGTGGTGCGGCAGGAGAGTTGAAGGTCGAGGAGCGAGGGCTCTGAAGGCTCGGTGGAGACTATAAAAGGCTCAAATGTAGGCAACATCCGTCCCAGGCCACTCTCGATGGCATGGTCGGAGCTCCATATACGCAGATTAAAGTCTCCTATGCGATAATTCATACTGGTACCCCCGTGCTTTACGCGCCTTTAAACCAGCGCTTTATCAGGCAACGACTGATATGACCGACGTTTAAGGGCGCATAAGGGTAGAGAGCCCATAGATTGCGCCCCACGGTCATCAAGCGATGGCGATGTGGCTTGTTTTTAGAAGCCGAGAGGCTTCGGAGACCAAAGTTTCCTCCCTCGACAATGATGCGTAGCAGGGAGGAATCGTCGAGGGGCGAGACACCTTCCTCGGCCAGAAATAGTGTGGCTGAGGCTGGTAGACCTAATCGTCGATAGAGCATACTCTCCACGAGTAAAGTCCACTTTCTGAGCCTATGGCGAGTATAGAAATCGCGGAGCCATTGGCTATCTGCCTTGTCCAGTAGATGATGGTAGGCCATAGCCATGTCGCAAAGTTGACGCAGCCCCACACCAAATCCAGCAGCATGTTTTAAGATATGGAGATTATACATAGCCAAAGCCACTGTTGGCTCGGGGGTCCGCATGGTAAGAGCCGTGTTGGGTATGGCATAGACTGAAGGATTGGTGGCCTCTTGGAGCCTTCTAAGGTCCTCCTCTTGACGGCGTGGTAGCAGGCTAAACATAGAGCCATGGAGCTCGATGTCGATGTCGTGGCAGGTAATAAGTCGGCTTCCATCGGCCTGCTTCTTATACCCAGCCCCTGCGCTAAGGAGATGGGCGGCACGTTGCAGCTTCACGGGATTGGCTACGCAAAGGTCGATGTCGCCACTTTCGCGAGTCAAAGGGTTGGGGTAATATTGCCCCACAGTGGGTCCTTTGTAGATCATAGGATCTATGTCAGCTTGAGCGCAACGTTCAGCAATGGTGGGGAGCAGACTGAGAAGCTGCTGGTTGTGGAGATCGGTCTTCACCGAGATTGCCAGCCATCGATTGATTATGTGCTGAGGAGGGTGCATCCCGCGAGGGAGCAGGCACACAGCCTCAAAGGCCAAGGCTCCCACCGTCTGTCGCTGAGCCTCGGTGAGCACTCTCTCCCATCCTTGGGAGTCAATCATCTCAAGTTTGCGCTCCGCTACAGGCTGGCCCCACAGAGCCGAGCGTAGCAGACAGAACAATGCGGAGTAGGTAGGGATCATCAAGATAAGGTAGGCATGATGCCCAGCTGAGTCCATTGTTGTATCTGGAGCTCAATGTCGCGACTAGCCTCTTCGGGTTCTACGGCAAACACTTCACACATCGACGAAGTCAAGCGCAGGAGGTCGGGGCCCTCGGCGGCCATGTGCTGCCATATCCAAGCTGCGGTCTCGTTGAAGGTGTAGACTCGAGTCATATTGACATTGCCGTCGGCTATCTCCACCATCACGTGGTCGCTTCCTATCTGGCGCAGCGACAGATGGCGATTGCCACGGCTCATCACCAGCGGCGGCAGAGGCTCGGCCGTAGCCCAGGCCTCGTCGGCTGCCAGTACTTCCTCGTAATGCCGACAGCAACCATCAATCATCTTATCCACGGTAAACATCCCGAGGAAACGCTCGCGGGTGGCTTGGCTGAAACGTGCATGCATCTCAGGGTCGCGACAGATGGTGGTAATAGCCTGTGCCAGGGCTTGAGGATTCTCCGGCTCGACGTTGAGCCCCGTCACACCATGGGCGTTGACAAACGACACTCCCGAGTGGGGTATATCGGTCGCCACTATTGGACGTCCCACCGACATGGCTTCCAGTAGCACTACTCCAAATGCCTCCGACTTCTGGCAGCTACTCATACAGTAGAGCGTGCAGGCCGTGTAGTAGGAGGGGAGATCAGAGTCGGGTACGCGCCCTAGCAACACCACCTTGCCGTTGAGTCCCAGACGGTCGATCTGCGCTTGGAGTTCGCCCTGCAGAGGGCCTCCGCCTCCTATCAACACCACATAGTCGTCGGGGAGCAGCGCAGCAGCGTCAATGAGATATTTATAGCCCTTGTAGTAGATGAGCCGCCCCAGCGAGAAGATGATTTTACGATGGCCATAGCGCTGGCGAAGGCGCGATGCGCCAAGCTCGTCGTGGGCCATCTGCTTGATGCCAATCGGCAGGGCCTTGGTCTTTTGGCGCGAGCCTCGTAGCCATGGGCTCCCGTTGATGTATCGCTCTGATGTGCCCAGTATCAAGTCGGCGCGATTGATGAGCCAGCGCTGAAGGGGAGCAAAAAATGCAAGAGCCACGCGTTGGCGTATGATATCGCTATGCCAGTGGAGCACTACGCGCCCGCGATAGCCCGAGAGCAGAAGCGCCAGCGTGGCCATGGGATTGGGGTGGTGGACATGGATGATATCATAGTTATGACAAATACGATGAAGGGTGGCAATCATTGATGTTGAAATCATGGTAGAGGCTGCCGTGGCCACCGCATGACAGGCAATGATGTCGCAATTGTGACAATAGGGGCGCACGTAGTCGGCCGCGCCTTCTACCGTCACCATCACGTCGCAGCGTATGCCGCGTTGTGCCAGTCCGCGAGCTATGTCGTAGACCACAGTCTCGATGCCCCCGCCACCGGGGAGAAACTTTCCGAGCTGCAACACTTTAAGATTGTTCATGACGAAAGGATTATAGATTTATCTGGGTATTTATTTTCTGACATCGTTGAGTAGAAGGGCTATCAGCTCCTCCCACGTGGATGTGACGGGTGTTGGCGTCGCGCAGGGAGGGACTGGGGCGAGAAAGTTATCGGCGCCTTCTATCAGCCGCTTCATCTGCTGCTTGAGCGCTTGTGGATCATGAGGATTGAAAAAGGCGCATGCCTTAGCCCCTTGTGCTGTCTCATGAGCGTAGGGAAGGTCGGCCATCAAGATGGGACGATGATAGGCCATAAACTCTGTGATAGGCAATCCCCACGTCTCCATGCGCGAGGGAAACACCAGACAGTCGGTGGTGGCGTATTGTGACGCCACCTCTTGCGGAGAGATAAACCCGAGCCAGTGGATTGACTTCACGTGGGCCCAGCGGCGACTTAGCCAGCGGCCATAACGATTCTCGGTGCCTGCCACAGTGATGGCCACTTCAAAGGCCTCGGTCCCCAGCTCTTGCTCCAGAAGCTCGGCGGCTTGGCAGAGGGTCTCAAAGTTTTTATTGGTTTCGCTGGCGGCTGGGAAGAAGAAACGATAGGGCCTATCGCTGCGATTTTGATTGGAGCTTTGCTCTTCTTGCAAAGAGGGAAGAGGCTTCACCGTAGTTGAAGGCCGAGCCACGATAATCTGTCGAGGGTCGAGATGGTACATCCGCTGAAACTCCTCGCGTAGCCATTGCTGCTGCACGATGACATAGCGGTTGGAGTGGATATTTATCTGGTAGGCGTAGCGCGAGAGAGTGGCAAAGCCAGCTATGCGCCAACTCATCCATAGGTCGCGCCAGTGGAGATCCATGAAGGGGAAAGGGTTGTGGCAGTATACGGCCTGTCGCTCAGCCTTGACGCGCGAGGTGGTGTCGTGAAGCGAAAGCCATAGGGCGATAGGCTGGAGTTGCATCGAGATACGATGCATCGTCATGTATTCACACCACAACCTTGACCACCAACTCTTCACCGTCCAAGGTATCTCGATGTATTCTACTCCTGCGTATTGGGCAAGGTCGGCTTTGTGGACCAAGGCCACCACTCTATACCTTTTTGCGACAGCCAAAGGAGAAAGTGCCTGAAGGCATTGACGGAGGATACTTAGCGTGCCACCCTTGCGAAGGTTAACAGCCGAGACCACTATTGCAGGAAGTTTATCTAAAGTCATCTTAAGCAAACTTTGGCTTTGGTTTTTATTGGGCTAAGGAGGCGAAGAGCGAGGTCCAGCGCCCCATAATGGCTTCGAGAGCGAAGCGATGGCTGTCATGGTGGGCGCTGCGGCCCATCATTTGGCGAAGCCCCTGGGATGCCATCAAGCAGCGTAGTCGATGGGCCATCTCCGGTATGTCGCCTTCAGCCACGAGGTAGCCATTGCGTCCATCAATGACAATCTCACGCGGGCCGCATTTACAGTCCATTGCCACTGCTGGGAGGCCCATTGCCTGAGCTTCAATAAGGGCCATTGGCAATCCCTCGTATCGCGATGTCATAGCTATTATTGAAGCATCGCGATAGCAATCCTCCACCTCTTTGATTTCGCCTCGTAGCGACACAGAATTTTCTACTCCGAGCAAGGATATTTGTTCTTGTAAAGCTCTGCGGTCGCTTCCTTCTCCTATGATGTCAAGGTGCCAATCAGGGTAATCCTTCACGATGAGATTCCACGCCTGAAGCAGACGGTCAAAACCTTTTTGGAAGTCAAGGCGCCCCACGGCGATGACCTTCTTGGCCATAAGCGTTGAAGGAGTGGCGGCGGTGATTGGGGAGGCGTTTGGGATGACGGAAATATTTGGTAGAGCCCCCCAATAAGCGCGGTCTTGCTCGGTCAGCACCACAAAGCGGTCAAACCCCTTGGCTATCTTGACCTCTCGCTTGCTACGATAGCTATCCACCACGCCCCACAGGCCTCGGCGCTGATATTGCAAGCGCTTGAAGCGCGAGAAGTGGACCTCCAACACTTTCTTTGAGCCATCTGGAATAGAAGTTATAAAGTCGGCATCGTTGCAAAACATCGACACCGTGACATCTGGGTGCTCTTTTAGGAGCAAGGAGGTAAGCGCCCAACGGTGTCGGCGCTGTTTGAGGGGATAATTCACTATTTTATTGAGCAGAGAACTGCCGTTATTGTCCTCGTATCCTATCGGGAGGTCGATGCAGCGTATTCGGCTGTCAAGTGGGAAGAAAGGCTGCCGACCATGCTGCTCGGTGGTGACCAACACCACTTCATAGCCATGCTCCACAAGCCAATTGGCCTTCATGGAAAGCACGCGCTCCATCCCGCCGCTATTATACGTTCCCCCTATGCAGTAGAGTATCTTCATCAGGATAATAATCAAGAGAGTTTTCGTCGGCGTCCACCATGATGAGGATGGCCGTAAGCATGAATATTTCTGTGCTCACCTTGAAAAAGATTACAAGCGAGGCCAAAAAGAGCAGAAGAAACATCGCTCGTTCGTTGGGAAACCTTCGCCAACCTATACGCATAGCATAGTATAGAAGGCCCAAATAGAGCAAGAGCCCTGGCGCCCCAAAATAGAAGATGTAGCGGAAGTAACCAATATCAGTCCCTTTATAATAATCATATGAGCGACCCATGTAATAGGGATTTAGCTGAGGGCGGGCAAAATAGCCATCGCCTATCAGAAAGGTCTTTGTCTCTGTGGGTACTTTTTCCTCATTTTGATAAGTACGTAAAAGGTCGTTGTTGGATTCCACATCCCATGTGCCTTTTTCCACCAAGCTGAAGAAGCCCTCAAAACCATAGCGTATCAGCTTTTCTGACTCCCGATTGGAGAGATAGAGACCTACAGTGGCTGGCACTATTATAAGAAGGGCTAAGAGGAGCGGTTTAGAGAATCGGCCAGGGGAGGATACTCGTCTCAAAGCAGGGATAAGAGCGATTATCACGACATAAGCCAAGGAGATTATTAGACCTACTGTGGTGGTACGCGCTATTATATTGCCAACGATAGCGATGGTGATAAAGGAGAATATCAGGAGGCTAATCTCACCGTTTGTCAGTCGTATTTTAGACGTGGTAAGCACCACTGTGATAATCGTCAGCACACCGGCAAAGCGCGCCCCCGTGGGATCGAGCCAAGCACCTATGCCATACAGACGATGGATGCGAGTAAGAAACTCTTGATCTTGACTAACAATAGAGTCGACCAGAGTTTTAAGGGCTTCATCGTTGAATATCCATAGGGCGAGGAGGCATTGGGCGGCGCAAACGCTGGCCAGATATAGGGCTACCAGACGGAGAGAAGCATGGCCGTGGGTCCAGCGGATTGACATCACAGCCAGATAGGCAGCTCCTATCCAGGTCCACATAGAGAAGAGATAAGAAGCAAAGGCTCGGTCGTCGGTGTTGTTGTAGACCATCGATACCCATGCCATTAGCGACATTAAGAAGGCCAAGGTGGAGAGGATAGTCATGTCGAGGCTCAGACGGCCAGTGCGCGAGCTGGCGTTGAGGAGAGTATAGAGGGCCAATCCTACCACGGCAAGCATCATTTTGGTGTTGATGCCCGGTAAGGCCATCAGCTCAAAAGGGAAGAGGAAGAGACTGACCACCACCAAGGTGATAGCGACCTTCACCCATTTTAAGCTCGGCACCGCTACGCTTCTATCGATATATAATTCCATAGACAAGGCGATGGATTATCGTATGGTAAAGCTTCACATACCACCACTGACGCTTCGCGGCCATCCATTGAAGCATTTTGAGGTAGACAGGCAGATAAGGATTGGCCATAGCCCAGCGATTAGCCTCCGGATAAAGCTCGTGCCAACGCAGGAAGTCATCTCTGCGCCCGCTGACCAGAAAGGGAAGCTTTACGTGGAGGCGAAGCATACCAAGGTAGGCGTCAAAACTGTTGCCACGCTTTTTCACCACGTAATCAGTCACTCTCTGGATATTATGGTCAAGATCCTTAAGATTGTTAGCGCTGTGGGAGCGTGAGATAGCTTGGTCGTTGGTCTTCACGTAGTGGTAGAGGGCCATAGGGAGATGAGCCACTCGCTTAGCGTGAAGGAAGAGGAGCATCATCGTCATATCCTCGCCCATTGCGTGTCCCTCGGGGAAGCGGATGTGGTGGTCGTGGTAGAGAGAGGCGAGGGCGAGCTTGTTCCACACGTTGAATTTCATAGCTCCGCACATCATTCGTTGGAGAGCTCCATCGGGGCTGTCGGCTGAAGGCTCAGTCATGTGGCGTTCGTTTGCATGAAACGAAAGGTACCAGTCACACCACACGATGTCGGCCTCGTGGCTCAGGGCGTAGTCAACCTGTTGCTCCAACGCATCATGTTGCAGGTAGTCATCGCTGTCACAGTGAAATATGTATCTACCATGAGCGTGAGCTAAGCCCGTGTTGCGAGCAGCCGGCAGTCCTTTGTTGATGGAGTGGTGAATTATAGTAGTTGTGGATTTGCGATTGGGGTAACGTGACAGGGTTTCCTCGATGATGGCGATGCTACGGTCGGGCGACGCATCATCTACAAAGATTATCTCCAGCCCATCGGTAAGTGTCTGCTCAAAGAGCGACACCGCACAGCGCTCCACAAAGCGCTCCACCCCGTAGACCGGCACTATCACGCTGACAAGAGTCTCTTTTTTTGATTCTTTATCCATATTGAGGATAGAGACTATATCTTTTCTTTGCCACGCAGAGCCATCAGTCCCTTCTTAGCTAAGCGTCGCAGTCGCTTGTCGGCTACAAATACACAGCGTAGATAAGGATGATGTAATGCTTTAAACGCTAATTGGGATCGTAGAGATGTGGGCATCCTTTTTGCTTGACTTTGTAAATCTATGATCCACTTATCGTCCACTGGGATATCGTATCCAAGACCCATCATCCCCGAGAGGTATTTTATCTTCCAAGAGAAGTGAGCCGGCTCTATGTCTTTGTACCATGGCAACGCCGTGACAATTCGCTCGGTCTCCTCAATCATACGCAACTCATATTCATAGTTTGGCCGATGCTCCATCAGAGCGCTGCCCGCATGACGATTATAGTTGTAGCAATAAATAGGTTTGCACACCACCTTACCCTTGAGATTCTCGAGAGTGTGGAGTGTGGTCAAGAAATCGCCTCCCACTTTGAAATAGCGTGGAGCTGTGAAGGTGTTAGATGTAAATGAGCTTCGGCGATAAAGTTTCCCCCAATTAGACCAATGCTTGAATCTCAAGATGGCCTTTGCGTATTCTTGCTCTGTATAGATACAATCCATTGGTGATTCAAACACAACAATGTCAACATCCTTAGAGGTATATTGCAACATCTTTTCCAAGGTATCCTTTTGAATCGTATCGTCAGAATCTAAAAAGTAAATCCACTCTCCTTGGGCAATCTCTACTCCAGCTTTTCTAGCATTTATTTCCCCACCATTAGTTTTGTTGACCACACGTATTCGAGAATCCTTTTGAGCCGCTTTTTCGCAGATGTCTCCAGATGCGTCAGTGCTCCCGTCGTTAACTAAGATAATCTCAATTTCAAAAACAGACTGACCGCAAGCACTATCAATGCATGCCTGCAGGTATTCTTGAACATTGTAGACAGGAATAATTATAGATATAAAAGGGGAACTATTCATTAGCTGTTGTCTTATATAAAAGTTTATATCTTAGTCGTTGCAGTAGATATTTTATCGCTTCTTTAGTGTTGTGAAGGCGCATTATACTCCAAGCCATTGACAAGTGTCCCCGTAAAAATTCAGGACAATGAGGAAGTCGGCTTCTTAATTCGAAAGCTAACTTTTCTTCATCGGTCAACCAACTCCCTGCAAAGTGATGAATTACCAAAGTGTTTTGCGTAAAGTTTATCATTTCTCCCTTGTAGTTCTTGGGGCATAAATAATCTACAGGAAGAAATGTGAATCCATCTATGGTTTGTAGGGTGTTATTTAGAGAAATCCCATGTTGAAGCATCGTATCAGTGACTCTTTTTACGTTAGTGGTCAGATCAAGGCTCCCGTCACTTTTTACAAAATGAATGTCTTTGTAGTCATTGAGCAACTCGAAAATAATTGGATGATGTGAGATACTGGCTATCAGGCCAGTTGGAATCCTTGTCATTGATTCAAATCCTGAGACGGCCTGATAATTCATAAGGGGTTCTAAAGATTTAACGACCTCTACATCAGTATCCATATAGATGCCACCTTCGTTGTAAAGTGCATAGAGACGTGCAATATCGCTGACAAAGGCGAAGCGACGATGCTCATAGGCTTCCTGGGCGTATGGCCATTGCGAGAGGTCAAAGTTGTCTTCATTCCACTCCTTAATTTCATAGCCTGGAAGATATTTCTTCCAGGATTCTATGCATCTTAGAGCCAACTCTGGTTTTGGGCCGCGACCAAACCAACAATAATGTATCTTCTTGGGAATCATAGATTTAGTCATTGAAATTAATCATTAGAGATTGTCTCTAATAGGGAGAAGAGAAGATGAAGTGGATTTAATTATTGATTGTTGCAGGCTGCTTGACAATTTAAAGAGCAAAAAGGCCGATATATTAATCACAAAGAAGAGAATGCAAATATTTAGTGGAAGGAATGCCGTGATTTCAATAACTGATAACGCCCCGAAAATAAATATTTGATGTGTGAGATAGATATGATAAGAAT
>JAJBVL010000020.1:21864-27238 GCA_020859845.1 Bacteroidales bacterium | reverse complement strand
TGAAGAAGGATTAAAAATATTTAAAAAGGGGTTTGAAATGTTAAATCATAGGTGGTTTGCACGCTCAAAAGAATAAAATGATTAATTTTGGGCGGTTGCTCCAATTGGATTTGCAACCGCCCAAAGGGGCCAATCCCCTCGAGGTAGCGTAGAGATTTTTATTTTATCATACTTACTAATAATTTTTCATTATCAACATTCTTAGATGAGAACGCTTTTAACTACTACCATCGCCATGGCAGCCCTTGGCCTTATGACGCTATCAAGCTGTGGCGGACAGAAGACAGAGACCGCTCCCGAAGAAGTGGCAACCAACGACGACGTGATACTCCACGCGTGGTCATGGTCGTTTGACACCATCGCCGCCAACATGAAAGATATTGCAGCTGCAGGGTATGACTACGTACAGACATCGCCTGCCAACACCTGCTATGTGGGTGAGGGCGGCGGCATGGCACTGTTTAGCCAAGAAGGCGACTCCGTGAAAGGGAAATGGTATTACTACTACCAGCCAACCGACTGGAAAATAGGCAACTATATGCTGGGCACACGCGAACAGCTGGCAGCCATGTGTGACAGCGCCGCCAAATATGGCGTGAGGGTGATAGTAGACGTATTGCCCAACCACACGGCCATAGACCACAAGGCCGTGCTGCCCGGTCTCGACAACGCCGTGAGTGGCCACGAGAACCTCTACCACGCCAACGGCTTCACGCCCATCACGGAGTGGAACGATCGTTACCAATGCACGACCGGCGAGATGGGCGGACTGCCCGACGTCAACACCGAGAATCCCGACTTCCAGCATTATTATCTGGAGTATGTCAACGACTTGCTGAGCATCGGTGTACGCGGTTTCCGCTACGACACAGCCAAGCATATCGGACTCCCCTCCGACCCACTGGATGCCAAGGCCGAGCGCAACAACTTCTGGGAAGTGGCCACCGGACGCGAACCCGTGAAGGGGCTTTCCCTGGCCTTGCCTGCCGACAGCCTGTTTATCTACGGCGAGGTGCTTCAGGACAAGAACGTCAAGGAGACTGAATATGCAGAATATATGAATCTCACCGCCAGCAGCTACGGCCATGCTCTGCGCGAGGTCCTTAACAAGGGCGACTACCGCGCTGACGACCTCGCTTCATGGCATCACCCCGTGGAAGCCTCGCAACTCGTCACATGGGTGGAAAGCCACGACACATACTGCAACGAGCATGAGTCGGCCTCCCTGACCGACGACCAAATACGCGCTGGGTGGGTATTCCTCGTGGCACGTCAGGAGGGTACCCCGCTCTTCTACAGCCGCCCGGCAGGAAGCACCCGCGAAAACTACTGGGGCAACAACCGCATCGGTGCCCGCGGCAACGACGAGTTTAAGCATCCTGAAGTGGTGGCTGCCAACCACTTCCGTCGCGCAATGCATGGACAGCCCGAGAAGGTGGTGGCCTCGGAGAATGGAGCCGTAGTAGAAGTGGAACGCGGCACGAAGGGAGCCGCCGTGGTCAACTTCTCGGAAGAGCCACAGGCAGTGAGCCTCGCCACTGACCTGCCCGCAGGGACCTATAAAGACCAAGTATACTCCACAGAGTGGAAGGTGGCCGACGGTGTGCTGACCGGCGAGGCCGCTCCGCTGAGGACATATATTATAGAGGTGAAATAAGCCCGAGGGGCTGAAAAGCTGAAAAGCTTAAGAATGCGCGCGGACCATAGTGATGTCCGCGCGCAAATTTTTTTGATAAAAATACTTTCGATTTTAAAGTAGAATGTATATATTTGCGACAAAATACCATCACAACTAATCATTATGGCAACAGTTACCAAGAAAGAAGTGCACGATAGAGTGATGACCCTCTATCAAGCCTGCGAGGCGCAGTTGACCGCCGCCGAGCGCACAGAGCAAGCAAAATATGCCGACATGGTGCAAAACCACGACGACAAGATTTTCCTGTGCAAGATGCTCGACGAGACATCGCAAATACGCGACAATAAGAAGCTCGCCAAGCGTATCCAAGAGCTCGTAAAGCAATACGGCATCCCCAAATTTTTCAACGCCAGAGACCGTATGCTCTTCAAGCTCTTCTGCCTTACGGGATCCTTACCTCTAGTACCAGACATCGCCATCCCCATCATCAAGTGGCGTACGCGCAAGGACACCACTGCCGTGTGTCTTGACGCCGAGGAGAAGGCCCTCGACAAGCACCTCAAGACCCGCAAGGAGCAGGAGGTGGGACAGAACGTCAACCTGCTGGGAGAGGTGGTGCTCGGCGACCGCGAAGCCGACAACCGCTTCCACAACTACCTGGCAGCCCTTGAGAATCCCGAAATCAACTACATCTCGGTGAAAATCTCGGGCATCTACGCCCAGACCCACGCCCTCAACTATGAGGAAGCTTTCCCCGAACTCGTGCGCCGCATGTCGATGCTGTATCAGAAGGCAATCGACTTCCCCTACGTGGACAAGCATGGCAAGAAGTCGGCCAAATTTATCAATCTCGACATGGAGGAGTATAAGGACTTCCACATGACGAAGAAACTCTTCTTTGAGGTGCTCTCCAAGCCTGAGTTTAAGAACTATGAGGCTGGCATCGTGGTGCAGGCCTATCTGCCCGACGCTTGGGACTTCCAGACCGAGCTGCTCGAATTTGCCCACAAACGCGTGAAAGAAGGAGGGTCGCCCATCAAGATGCGCCTCGTGAAAGGCTGCAACCTCGACATGGAGAACGTAGTGTCGAGCCTTCGTGGATGGCCAATGCCCTGTCGCGACTCGAAGGTGGAGGTCGACGCCTGCTACATGAATATCCTTGAGCGCGCCCTCAAGCCTGAGAATGCGGCTGTGCTCCACATAGGTATGGCCGGCCACAACCTCTATTCAATAGCCTACGCTTATCTGCTAACCCAGAAATACAAGACCCCACCAAGCGACTTCTGCTTTGAGATGCTCGAAGGTATGGCCAACCACCTATGGCGCGCTCAGAAGGACCTCGGCTGCTACGTGCTGCTCTATGCGCCAGTGGTGAAGGACGAACACTTCTTGAACGCCGTATCGTATCTCGTGCGCCGACTCGACGAGAACACTGGTCCTGAAAACTTCCTGGCCTACTCATTCAACCTTAAGCCCGGCACCAAGACCTGGGACTTCCTGGCCAACCAGTTTGACCAAGCCTACGATATGAAGGCCAACATCTTCAACGGCCAGAAGCGACAGATGGACCGCAACAAGCCCTACAAGGCTTGGGAGCCCAGTTGGGAGATGAAAAACGAGCCCGACACCGACTTTGACCTCTTCCCCAATCAGCGGTGGATAGAGAAAGTCTACGATAAGTGGATGAAGAAGCCTGGCGACAAGGTGGAGAGAATCCCTGTGCAGATAGGGGACAAGACCGTGGAGACCAAGGACGTGCACAAATACATGGACCGCTGCCAGAACGACGAGGTGGAGGTGTGCGAGATGTGCAAAGCTGGCAAGGAGCAGATAGAAAAGATACTTGAGATTGCCGACAAGGATCCATCGGGCTGGCGTAAGAAGAGCCTCGAGGAGCGCCACAAGATACTGTCAAAGGCCGCCAACGAAGTGGCTGCCATCCGCGGCGACTTGATTGGCTGCATGAGTGCCATCACGGGCAAGACCATCGTGGAGGCCGACGTGGAGGTAAGCGAGGGCGTTGACTACGGACGATTCTATACCACCTCGGTGAAGAAATTTGCCGACCTCGGCACCATCGATATGGCCCCCAAGGGCACTGTGCTCGTTATCTCGCCCTGGAACTTCCCCTGTGCCATACCTATGGGCGGCGTGTGTGCCGCATTGGCCACGGGCAACACTTGTATCTTGAAACCTGCAACGGTGGCTGCTCCCGTGGCTTGGGAGTTTGCCAAGGCCATGTGGAAAGCTGGTGTGCCTAAGGAGGCTCTGCAAGTGGTGATCACCGACCGCGAGGCGCTCAAGATATTGACTTCGAGCCCCGTGATCAAGCATACGATTCTCACAGGTGGCACCGACACGGCTCAAAACATCCTGCGCAATAATCCCGAGAAACCTCTCTCGGCAGAGACTGGTGGCAAGAACGTGATGATCATCACCGCCTCAGCCGACCGCGACCATGCCATCATGAACGCCTGCGCAAGCGCCTTTGGCAACGCCGGCCAGAAGTGCTCAGCCTGCTCGCTGCTGCTGGTGGAGGAAAGCGTCTACAACGACAAGCAGTTCCAGGAGAAGCTCATCGACTGCGCAACGTCGATGAAGGTGGGTTCTGTATGGAACAAGGGCAACATCGTAGGCCCCATGATTACCAACAACAATGAGAAGCTGCTCAAGGCCATCTCTACCCTGGAACCCGGCGAAAGCTGGCTCGTAGCACCCCGTTGGGTTGACGAGAAGCATTATATACTGGCCCCAACAGTGAAGTGGGGCGTGAAGCCTGGCAACTACTCCTTCCGCACCGAGCTATTCGGCCCGATGCTGAGCGTGGCTCCCGTGAAGAATCTCGAAGAGGCTGTGAAACTCGTCAACTCGCTCGACTACGGCTTGACCTCGGGCGTGCAGACCCTCGACGAGAAGGAGCAGCGCTACTGGCGCGACAACGTAGAGGCTGGCAACCTGTATATCAACCGTGGTATCACGGGCGCTATCGTCAACCGTCAGCCCTTTGGTGGCATGAAGCTCTCGGCCTTCGGTGGAGGCACCAAGGCTGGAGGCCCCAACTACGTGGCACAGTTTATGGTAATCACCGACAAGAAGAATGCCGTGAAGGACTGGGAGCGCAGCTATCGTGAGGCTCTGAAGAAGGAGTTTACACAGCCACGCGACTGGAACCACTGCATCGGCGAGCAAAATCTCTTCCGCTATCTGCCAGTGAAGACGATGGGTCTGAGAGTGTTTGAAGGCGACAGTCTTGACGACATCAAGAAGGTGGTGAAGGCTGCTGAGCTGATAGGTACCAACCTGACCATCAGTATCGATGCCAACAATCCGCTAGTAGGCGATGTGAAGAGCCTCGGTGTGCCAGTAGTGACGGAGAGCCTCGATGCCTTCATCAAGGATATCAAGAAGTATGAGCGACTAAGGACCGTCACCGACAAGGTGCCCCACGAGCTATGGCAGGCTGCCGCCGACAACGACCGCTATATCGCATCGCTGAAGCCGATGAACGAAGGTCGCCTCGAACTCATCAACTATATCAAGGAGCAGAGCATCACCTACGAGTATCACCGCTATGGGTCGATGCCCGTTGTGCCCGAGGACAACTAATCCAATCTATTAATCCCACAAAATCGGCGCCACAAGGCGCCGATTTTGTTTGCCACAATTCACCGAATGAAATCGCCACAATTCACCGAATGAAATCGCCACAATTCACCGAATGAAATCGCCACAATT
>JAJBVL010000020.1:6939-21764 GCA_020859845.1 Bacteroidales bacterium | reverse complement strand
AAATCGCCACAATTCACCGAATGAAATCGCCACAATTCACCGAATGAAATCGCCATAATTCACCGAATTATTTTATTAAAATATTGATATTCCGAAAAATATTTGTATCTTTGCGACAAAGATTATTGTATGGAAAAAGAGTATCGAAAAAGAGTGGTGGATTCCCTGCTCGAATTGGAATTGGAAAGCATGGGAGCTGTGCTGATAGAGGGCCCGAAGTGGTGTGGTAAGACCACTACGGCCGAGCAACATGCCCAAAGTATCTTGTATATGGACGATCCCTCAACAATAGACCAAAATCTTGAAATGGCCTCTATCAACCCTAAGCGACTGCTAAGCGGCGCCAAGCCAAGGCTTATCGACGAATGGCAAATGGCTCCTCAACTATGGGACGCTATTAGGTTTTTGGTGGATCATCAGAGAGGCGAGGGGCAGTATATCCTTACAGGCTCAGCCGTTCCCGCTGACAGATCAAAGATTAGACATTCGGGGGCAGGGAGATTTTCATGGCTTACGATGCGCCCAATGAGCCTGTGGGAATCTGGCGAGTCAACCGGCCAGGTGAGTTTGAGCAACCTTTTCAGTGGTGAAACACCTGTTGATGGCGAAAGTCATCTAAAAATAGAAGACATAGCATTTCTTATATGCCGAGGAGGATGGCCTGAGACCTTGACCAAGAAACCAGAAGCGGCTCGCACTGTGGTTCGCAATTATCTGAAAGCAGTGGTCAATTCCGACATCTCTCGTGTTGACGGGGTAAATCGTAGTGCTGATAGGGCAATGCGCATTATCAGGTCGCTTGCTCGTGGGCAAGGAGCACAAATCCCTATCACCAGCATACGCAAAGATATTATCAGCAATGAAACCGATGCAATGGATGAGAGCACAATATACTCCTATATCGATGCTTTGAAAAAGATATTCGTGGTGGAGGATGCGCCAGCTTGGAATCCTAATCTGCGGTCTAAAACAGCGATACGCACCTCCGACACTCGGTATTTTGTTGATCCTTCGGTAGCCGTTTCTGCTCTGGGGGCAACTCCACAGGATTTGATTAATGATTTGGAGACCATGGGGCTGTTGTTTGAGACAATGGCCATAAGAGATTTGCGGGTATATGCCCAAGCCCTTGGGGGAGATGTATACCATTACCGCGATAGTAATGGTTTGGAGTGTGATGCAGTGGTGCATTTGGCCAATGGGTCGTATGGGCTGGTGGAAGTCAAGCTCGGCGGAGAAAAACGAATAGCCGAGGGCGTCAAAACCCTTAACTCCTTAGCAAATATCATAGACACCACTCGAATGAAAGCACCAGCCTTTAAGATGATAGTTGTGGCTGTGGGTGATTATGCATATCGGCGCCAGGATGGCGTGGCAATAGTGCCCATTGGGGCGCTAAAAGATTGAAGGGGGATTAGCGGTGGCGGCGTTTGAAAAGTTTGCGCATACGGAGGAGGACGATGCTGATGTTGTCGCCGGCAATCACGATGGTGACGGCTATGAGGATGAGGCAAAGGCCAACCACGTCGCGAGCGGATAGCGTCTCGCCGAAGACTGTCAGACCGAAGATGATGGCCGTCACTGGCTCCAGAGCGCCAAGGATAGCTGTAGGTGTGGAACCAATACAACTGATGGCCACCGAGGTGCAGAAGAGGGATACGGCCGTGGGAAGCAGCCCGAGAGCCACACTACACCCCCAGCCGAGCGCATCCTGTGGGAGAGCCACATGCTGATGAAGCAGGGCATTGAAGATAAAGATAGAGGAGCCGAAGGCGAGGACATAGAGGGTGAGGGTGACTGTGGGAATACGCGCAAGGCCACCGCGGTTGATCCACACCAGGTAGACGGCATAGCTGAGAGCCGAGAGCATCACCATGAGAGTGCCGAGAGCGCTCAGCGTTGCCCCCTCTTCGCCCTTGTAAAGACACACCACCCCTCCAAAAGCCATAGCGATGCATAGGATAGTGATAAGCTTTAGCTTCTCGCGGAAGACAGAGGCCATGATGAGCGCCACCATCAGCGGGTAGACAAAGAGGAGGGTGGAGGCTATGCCGGCCGGCATGTAGTTGTAGCTCTCAAAGAGGAGGAGCGATGAGAAGCCCATCAGCAACCCAAGGATAGCCACCGGCCCTATCAAGCTGCGAGGGATCACAAACGGCTGACGGCGCCCAACGACCATCACGGCCATGATGACGATAGCAAAACAGTAGCGAAGGAGCAAGACGCTGTTGGGGTCCATCCCCTGCTGATAGAGTGGGAGGGCAAAGAGAGGGTTCATGCCGTAGGTACATGCGGCGAGAGCCCCCATGAAGTATCCTTTGGCTTTCTGAGAAGGCATATTAGAATCGTGGATGGGGAAAAATCGCGCAAAGATAAGCATTTTTTCTTTATTGGTTGTTTGTCTAATTAGGTCAACCCCCTACGGGGTTGATAAGAGGACGCTAATTAAATCCAATTATAGATATGACCAATTTACCTCCTATAGAGAAAGTTTACGAGGCTTGGAGCGCGATAGCTGATGGACGAGTGGCCGAGGAAGGCCCCGACAAGACGCGAGTCACCTCAAGCGATGGTGCCAAGACCTACACCGTCATCTATCATCCCGACACGGATACCTATCAGAGCAACGACAACGCCACGGCTTGGCGCCGCTATCCTGGATATCCTATTCTGGCGGCGATGATGGTGAGAGAGCGGCTGCCACTCGATATGGCGATGGCTCAGCAGTGGGCTGGGGTCAACTGGACGCAACTCAACCAGCAGTATAAGCGCGACTATGCCGCCGCAGTGGACCATGTGGAGCGCGAGCGCGGGATTGACCACGCTGAGGCGTCGCGTCAGGCCGAGGCGGTGATGTCGCTGCTTGAGTCGCTGCCCATCACTGTGAAGAGGCTCAATCAGCCACAGGTATAGTCTTAAGTCAAAAGTCAAAAGGCAAAAGTCAAAAGGCAGGAAAGCTCGAGGTCTAAAGATCGAGACCATACTCTTTGATCTTGCGATAAAGAGTGCGCTCTGAGATGTTGAGCTCTTGTGCCGTCAGTTTGCGGCGACCGCCGTTGTTCTCGAGAGAGCGGCGTATAGTGTCGCGCTCGGTCTCCTCGAGGGTCTTGACATGGTGATGAGGGTCGGCCTCAGGAGTAGGAGCGTCGGTGGTTTCCTCGGGCGACACATCAATCGTGCGATGAGGGTGGAAAATGCTCTCGGTCTCCTCAGGTGCTTGATATTTCATCAAGGAGCGTGAGGGTGCCACGTCGGTGGCTTGACGTGGGCCATCGTGCTGTGTCTTTTGAAGAGCGTCGCGCAGGGAGTCAATCTCGCGCTGCATGCGAAATATCATGTTGAAGATAAGCTCGCGCTCGCGATTGTAGTTGTAGCCATCCTCGCCTGCCTGGCCCGTGACCGTGGGGGTATAGACGGCGCTATGGGCTGGGAGATACTGCTCGAGGTCGTCGGCGGTGAGTTGTGAGCCAGCCTCGAATAGCGCCATCTGCTCGATGACATTCTTAAGCTGACGCACGTTGCCGGGCCAACGGTAGCGCTGGAGGAGACGCTGTGCGCTGTCGTCGAGCGTCATGGAGGGCATGCGGTAGCGCTCGGCAAAGTCGGAGGCAAACTTGCGAGCAAGCATCGTGATGTCCGAGCCACGGTCGCGAAGCGGAGGTATGGAGATATGCACTGTCGACAATCGATAGAACAGATCCTCGCGGAAACGTCCCTCCTCTACGGCCTTGAGCATATCGACATTGGTGGCGGCTACTACACGGATATTGGTGCGCTGCACCGTCGACGACCCCACCTTGATAAACTCGCCGCTCTCCAGGACGCGCAGCAGGCGCGCCTGAGTGGTGAGAGGCAGTTCGGCCACCTCGTCGAGAAAGATAGTGCCCCCGTCGGCCTCCTCAAAGTAGCCTTTGCGCGAGCCTACAGCGCCAGTAAAGGAGCCCTTCTCGTGGCCAAAGAGTTCGCTGTCGATAGTGCCCTCGGGAATGGCACCACAGTTGACGGCTATATACTTGCTATGTTTGCGAGCGCTGAAAGAGTGGATTATCTGAGGAAAAAATTCCTTGCCAGAGCCGCTCTCACCGGTGATAAGCACCGAGAGATCGATGGGTGCCACCTGGATGGCACGATTGATGGCCGCGAGCAGCGATGGGGCATTACCCACGATGCCGAAACGCAGCTTGGCTTGCTGCACCTCGGGAGATATGTCGGGGAGGTTTATTTCCATTGGCGCAGCTCGTAGGTTTTTGACTTGAGAAACGACCCCAGCTCTTCTATCGATGCGGCGTGGGCCTGCTGGTCCTCCACCGAGATGGGGTCGCCGATGGAGATATGGAAGTGGGCATTCTTGCGGCGAAACACCTCAGCAGGCAGGCGCAACGTGCGCAGCTGCCAGCTCACCTTGCCCAGGAAGTTAAACCACCAGGAGTTGCTACCGTGGAAGAAGATGGGGATCACTGGCACCTTTAGTTGGTCTATGAGGCGGATGATCGAAGGCTGCCACTCGCGGTCTTCAAGGCGTCCGCGCCAATTGACTTTGGAGACGGCTCCTGCGGGGAAGAAACCGAGAGGATGGCCGCGGCGCACCTGCATGATGGCCGCCTTGATGCCCTGCATCGACACTGCCTTCTTCTTGGGATCGTCGGAGGCAAGAGCGTCGACGGCAATAAAGTTGGGGCGCATGGCCGTGATCTTATTGAGAATCATGTTGACCATCACCTTGTAGTCGGGGCGATAGCGACCCACGATGTTGATGAGCATGATGCCGTCGAGCGCGCCAAAGGGATGATTGCTGACGGTGATAAACGGCCCCTCGGGGAAGCGACTGAGCACCTCCTCGTTGTCGATGCGCATGGTGATGTTGAGGTCGCGCAAGAGGCCGGTGGTAAAGGGCACACCGGGGGTGTGGCAGTTGTGGGAGTGGATCCAGTTGACCTTGTCGATGGCCAAGAGCTTGAAAGCAGCGTTGACAAGGCCTTGATGACCCTTAAGTTTAGGCACCATCTCCACTACGTCGTCGTAGGACAACACCTCTGGCTTGATTCCCGGAGGCAGGGGGGCGTTATTTTGGGTTGATGAGGGATTCTGATTCATAAAAGGATAAGAGTATAAAAGGATAAAGGAATAACAATCAACGCCCCTTTTGGGGTCGCTCATTGAGCAGACCGTGATGGTAGGCGTAGAGAAGCTCGCGCAGCTCGTGGATCTGCTTCTGCAGCTCACGACCCTTGTCGGTGTCGCGCACCCGCATACGATGGCTGCTCATCTCCACGAGCTGGGTGGTGGAGACAATGTCGGTGCCGTGGTTGATGGCCTCTTCGGCTGAGGTGAATGGCTCATGCTGCACGAGCTGAAACCCGCGGCTGTGGTAGACCAGCGTGTAGCCGGCAATGCCAGTGGTGCCATGGTAAGCCTTGGCAAATCCCCCATCGATCACCATCAGGCGCCCATTGGCGCGGATTGGCGTCTCGCCCTTGTTGATACGTACGGGGACATGGCCGTTGATGATATGGCGCTGATTGCCCTCCACCTCAAAGGCATCGAGAATCATGTCGCATATCTTCTCATCGTTGCGGAGCACGTAGTAGTAGCCCTTCTCCTCTTGGTGGGTGGCTGGGTCGGCAATGAAGTAGCGCTCAAAGGTGGCCATCTTCGACTTGTCGAAGAGCGGGGAGTCGGGGCCACACCAGAGATACCAATAGTAGTCGCGGGCAAGCTCCACGCGCTCAGGATCGGCCTCGCGATGGAAAGGCATTCGCATCATGCGCCCAATCTTCCTCATCAGTTCGCGCCCTTTGTAAGGCACGCCCTCGATTTCCACATCCTTGAGCGAGCCGTCGGCGTTGAGAGGCATCGAGGCGTGGAAGAGCAGGTTGCCGTTGAAGACCCCATACATGCAGCCGTGGGTCAAGAGGCAGTGCACATGGCGCTGCAGCTTGTCGCTGACCATAAACGAATGGTGGATCTTGGTCATGAGGTCGGCCTCCTCGGCAGTGAGGGTGAAGGGATTGGCGGGGTCGAGGGTGGGAAAGTTGGTGTCGATGAGAGGATATTCCTTGCCGTCGATGGTGATGATGCCGCGCTCCTTGTCGATGAGGTGGAGGAGCCGGCGGTCGGCCATCCCCCACTCGGGATGCTTCTCGGCCATGGCGGCCTCGAGCTTAAACTGTATGATGGAGATGGCCTTGTGCATCTTGGCCATCAGCTGCAGGGTCTTGTCGTCAACGCGGTCAGGATTTTCGCTGTCGATATGAGGGATAAACTGAGTGCAGGGATCGTCCTTGTAGGTCTCCATGGCAAAGGTGGCGAGGGGGAGGAGGTTGATGCCGTAGCCATCCTCGAGGGTTGCGAGGTTGCCATAGCGCAGGGAGATACGGAGCACGTTGGCTATGGAGCAATCGTTGCCGGCGGCAGCTCCCATCCAGAGAGCATCGTGGTTGCCCCACTGGATGTCAAAGTTGTCGCGGGTGCAGAGGATGTCCATGATGAGGTGTGCGCCGGGGCCGCGGTCAAACACATCGCCGAGGATATGGAGCTGGTCGATGCTCAAGCGCTGTATGACGTTACACATGGCGATGATGAAAGCATCGGCCTGCCCTGTCGATATGATCGTCTCAATGATGCGGTTGAAGTAGGCATCCTTGTCCTCGTCGCTTGGCGACTCGTGGAGCAGCTCTTCGATGATGTAGGCAAACTCAGGTGGCAGCGACTTGCGCACCTTGGAGCGAGTGTACTTTGACGACACCATCTGGCATACGCGCACGAGCTGATGGAGGGTGACGTTGTAGAAGTCGTTGATGTCTACCTCCGACTGGTGGATGCGCTCCAGCTTCTGCTCGGGATAGTAAATGAGGGAGCAGAGCTGGCGTATGTCTTGCTCGCGCATTGACGTGCCGTAGATTTCACGCACCTTGCGCTTGATGTTGCCTGAGGCGTTCTTTAGGATATGGCGAAAGGCCTCATGCTCGCCGTGGAGGTCGGCCACGAAGTGCTCGGTGCCTTTAGGGAGGTTGAGGATTGCCTCGAGGTTGATAATCTCGGTGCTTGCGGAGCTCACTGAGGGGAAAGATTGTGCGAGAAGCTCGAGCACACGGCGGTCGGCTTCTACTTGGGCTGGGGTGAAATCGGGTGTCATATCGTGGGTAGCCTAACGTTTTCTGACGACAAAGTTAATTTTTTTTCTTCGTGTGGCCAACATCTTGTAAATTTGCAGCATTATTATTTTAAGAGCGGAGCAATTTCCTCCGCCCAAAAGAGCCATATGATAGAACGGATAGTGATAATCGACAACGTCGATCCAGTGAGCTTCTACGGAGTTAACAACTGCAATATGCAGCTGATACGCAATCTGTTTCCCAAGCTAAGGGTGGCAGCTCGCGGGTCGGTAATCAAGGTGATAGGCGACGAGCAGGAGACGGCAGAGTTTGAAAAGAAGGTGAGGGAGCTTGAGGACTACTGCACTAAGTACAACAAGCTGACAGAGGACGTGATCCTCGACGTGGTCCGTGGCGAGGGTGCTCGCGATGTGAAGCCCGACGGGGTGATCATCTACGGCATCAACGGCAAGCCCATCTCGGCGCGCACCCCCAATCAGCAGCGCCTCGTGGAGGCCTTCTCCAAGAGCGACTTGACATTTGCCCTCGGCCCTGCCGGCACGGGCAAGACCTACACCGCGATAGCCTTGGCCGTTCGAGCGCTGAAAAACCGCGAGACGAGAAAGATAATCCTGTCGCGCCCAGCTGTGGAGGCTGGAGAGAAACTCGGCTTCCTGCCAGGCGACATGAAGGACAAGATCGACCCCTATCTGCAGCCCCTCTACGACGCGCTGGAGGATATGATACCAGCGGTGAAACTCAAGGAGTATATGGAGACTAAGGTAATCCAGATAGCGCCGCTGGCCTTTATGCGCGGCCGCACACTCAACGACGCCATTATCGTGCTCGACGAGGCTCAAAACACCACGACCCACCAGATAAAGATGTTTCTGACGCGACTGGGCATGAACGCCAAGATGATAATCACCGGCGACGTCACTCAGATCGACCTCCCTCGCTCCACTACCTCGGGATTGGTGCAGGCGCTGAGGGTGCTTCGCGACGTGCCGGGCATCTCGCGCATAGAGTTTGGCAAGAAGGATATCGTGCGCCATGCTCTGGTGCAGCGTATCGTTGAGGCCTACGAGCACTTTGACGAAGAGCAGAAAGAGCAGCGCGAGACGGCCGCCGTGGCCACCGAGGGAGATGTAGAGCCCGCGGCTCAGTAATCACTTCACTTTATAACCCCAGCCTCGAAGCTGGTCGACAGCTTTCTGCCGGCAGTCGCCTTGGAGGAGGATTTCGCCACCGCGAGCGCTGCCGCCGGTGCCCAAGGCCTTGCGTAGCTGAGAGGCCAAGGCAGCGATGTCGTCATCGGCCAGAGCTGTAGCTTCATCGTCTTGAAAGCCATAAATAATAGTTGAGGGCTTGCCACGTCGGCGCTCGAAAGCTATGTGGAGGAGGGGCTTGCGAGGCTCTTTTTGAGGCTCTTTTCGAGAGGAAGGAGGATTATCGAGAGGAGTTGTGGGGCACGATGCAGATGGCTCTGTTGATTGTGGGTCGGGGAAGTTGAGACCAGCGAGGGTGTCTTTCCAGTCCATGATGTGAGGAGGGGATTAGTTGTTGATCTTTAGCGACATGCCGTTGAGACGAAGATACATATCAAGGGCGTACACGTCGGTCATGGCTGAGATATGGTCGATGACGGCCTGCAGCTTGCCGTAGAGGGTTGGCGCGTTGACCTCATATTGGCTTGGCACCTTGGCCAGAAGCAGCTGGGAATAGTTGAGAGAGGGGTAGCGCACGGCGTCGATGAGTTTCTCCATCAGGAAGGTGATGATGCTTGTACCGGCCAACTCGATGTCGACCACATCGCTGGCGCGATAGATGCGTTCCCAAGAGAGCTTGTTACACCGCTCGTAGGCGTCGCGCTCAAGCGCCGGGATATGGCGCAGCAGGGAGCCTTCGAGCTCGCCGCGGAGTATCGCTGGTTCGTTGGCGATGAAGGCCTCGGAGCAGGCGTTGACGAGGGTGCCGATGACGCATGAGCGCAGGTAGCCAATCTTCTCGTTGGGATCGGAGATATGCTCCATGGCGCGCTGCATTCGGCCTTGCTTCTCCTCGGGGTAGAACGAGAGGAAGAGGGGGATAACCTCCTGGGGGGGGAGCCAGCCGAGTTTGTGGGCATCCTCGATGTCCATCACCTCGTAGCAGATGTCGTCGGCAGCCTCCACAAGGTAGACCAGCGGATGACGGGCATAGCTCAGGAGTCCTTGGGGATTCTCCTTGGGAAGCATACCGAGGGCACGCGCCACACGCTGGAAACTCTCGCGCTCGGAGTCGAAGAACCCAAACTTACACTTGTCGCCCGAAAGCGAGGCCTCGTAGGGATACTTGACGATAGATGCCAGAGTGGAGTAGGTCATGGCGAACCCGCCATTGCGCCGGCCGTTAAACTGGTGGGTGAGCAGGCGGAAAGCGTTGGCGTTGCCGTCAAAGTGGGTGAGGTCGGCCCACTGCTGTGGGGTGAGTAGCGGCTGAAGCTCTTGTCCACGCCCTTCGCTGAAGTAGGCCGAGATTGCTTTCTCGCCCGAATGTCCAAAAGGAGGATTGCCGAGGTCGTGGGCCAGACAGCCAGCGGCCACTATCTCGCCGAGGGCCTCAAGGCGAGGTGCCCATGGACGGTCGTGGTATCGGTCGGCGAGAGCTATCCCCACCTCCGTGGCCATCGAGCGGCCCACGCAGGCCACCTCCAGGCTATGGGTCAGACGGTTGTGGACAAATACGCTGCCTGGGAGGGGAAACACTTGGGTCTTGTTTTGCAGACGCCGGAAGGGGGATGAGAACACCAGTCGGTCATAGTCGCGCTGGAAGTCGCTGCGCACTCCCCGCTTTTTCTGCTCCACGTTTTCGAGGCCGAAGCGAGTGTCGCAGATTAGTTGGTCCCAATTCATTGAGGTTGTTGCCATAGTGGGAGCAAAAGTAATAAAAATTCGCTATTTTTGCAGTCAGATATGGAGCCAAAAGTTATACCACTGCCTACGGCCACCGATTATCGTGGCAATCTGACGTTTGTAGAGCATCCCTCAGGCATGCCCTTCGAGCCAATGCGTGTCTACTGGATCTACGACACCCACCAGCTGCGCGAGCGTGAAGGCCACGCTTTCTACACGCAGCACGAGTTGATAATCGCCCTGTCGGGGAGTTTTGATGTGCAGGTGGTGACTGCGCAGGGTGAACTCACCTATCGGCTTGACCGCCCCGACCGAGGTCTTTACGTGCCGCCGCTGTCGTGGCGCTCCATCTCGGCGATGGCCACCAATGCCGTGATCCTCGTGATGTCGTCAACGCTCTTTGACGAGGCCGACTATATACGCGACTTTCAAGAATACCAAGAGATAATAGCCAATGGAGAAGAATGAAGAGCTGAGACCATTGCCCCCAACGACGGTCGACGATTGCCGACTACTGACGCTGCCGCGACGAGTGTATCCCGAGGGGGCATTTACGATTGCCGAGAATGGCGATGCGCTCCCCTTTGCCATCAAGAGAATATTTTACATCTACGACATACCCACCGACACGGAGCGTGGTGGCCACGCCCACTGGCGCGAAGGGCAGATAATCGTGGCGGTGTCGGGGTGTTTCGACTTGTCGATCTACGATGGCTGTGAATGGCGCACCTTCACGCTTCGGCGTCCCTACGAAGCAGTGTATGTGCCGGCGGGGTTGTGGAACAGACTGAGCCATTTCTCTGCCGGATGCGTCTGCCTGGTGCTTTGCTCCACCGCCTACGACGCCAACGACTATCTGCGCGACTGGGCCACCTTTGAGCGCCTGAAGCCCCGGGATTAATTTACCGTGCCCTCAGAAATCTTTTAGGCCGGGAAATCGACGTAGTAGAAATAAGAAAACCACCCTCGGAATCTATTTTTCCGCCCCCACTGCGTAACTTTGCATCGTGCCAACGAGATGAGTTAGCACCCAGCGTCTCCGCGAGTCAGTTGTACGCAGAAGACATCGGTCGTAGGAGGGGACGTGGGCGATATGCTCTGCGATGCCGCTATCGCGCCTTATCTCAACTAAGAGCCACTTGACCCTTAGGTTTTGCTCGCCAGCCTAGCCCCGTTGGCCCCAGAGGCCTTCTATGCTATGCTGGCGAGTTTTTTCTTTGTCTCCTTCTTGCAAAAATGCTATACAGGCATTACCTTTGCAAGGTATTACATCCTATCGGTTAAGTCACTATGTCACCAAGCGATTTCATAACCTCCCACCTCCCTCAGATAAGAGAGTGTCTGAGCAAGCATCCAGTCGAGAAAGTTTGGCTTTTCGGCTCTTATTCTCGTGGAGAAGAAAGAGAAGACAGCGATATAGATTTCCTCGTGGAGTATGTCCAAGGGGAGCAGTTGTCGCTCTTAGATGTGTCGCGCCTTTACCGTGCCCTCAGAAATCTTTTAGGCCGGGAAATCGACGTAGTAGAAGATGGCTACCTACTCCCTTACGCAGCCCTTTCCGCCAACCGAGATAAAATCCTCATCTATGAGAGAAGCCCCAAGAGATAAAGAGCGTCTACGCCATATCTTGGAGGCTTGCGAAACGATACAATCCTCCTTGAGTACCATTGGCTTTGAGACAATAGTTCAAGACCCCTTACGCTATTTTGGGTTAATCAAGCATATTGAAATAATTGGAGAAGCCGTATATAAATTAACTAAGGAATTTCGTGCTCAACATCCAGAGGTTGAATGGCAATCTATCGCCGATTTACGACATATCTTAGTGCATGATTATTATAGAATAAATCCGGAGATGCTCAGGGTCATCGTGGAACGCGATATTCCTTCTTTATACCCAACCATTCAAAAGTTCTTGGAAAAAACTAATTAATTACCACGCCTTTTCCATCCATAGGCAAAGACTTAACGCAGCCTTCTCCACAGCGGCAGCTATTTAGTGTGGCGCCCCTCCGCCGCTTTTTGCGCGGCTGCCTCCGCCGCCCCTGCGGCGAAGCCGTCTTTCCAAGAAAAAAACCACCCTCGGAATCTATTTTTCCGCCCCCACTGCGTAACTTTGCATCGTGCGAAAGAGATAAGAGCACCTGCCGCCCCCGTGAGTCAGTTGTACGCAGAAGGCATCGGTCCCTAAGTAAGGGGTGCGGGCGATATGCCCTGCAAGGCCACCATCGCAACTTATCTCAACTAAGGGCCTCTTGACCCTTAGGTTTTGCTCGCCAGCCTAGTCCCGTTGGCCCCAGAGGCCTTCTATGCTATGCTGGCGAGTTTTATAATAAGTAAACTAGGCTTGTTTAAATAATTGTATGGCTATTAACTGGTTTCTGTAAGTACCAAAATAAAAGGTTGGCATCTCTCTGCCAACCTTTAGAGTTCTTTGATTTAGAACTTCACATTCGGATTAAAATGAAGAATAATCTCTCCATATAGAGCAATTTCTGCAGGAGTGAGTCTCCTAGCATTGTTGGAAAGCCGATGAATTGACCCATCGGCCATTACTTTGTATTCTTGAACGTGTACTGTTCCTTTCTCAAAACGAGAGCCATCTCCCTTATTTACATGGGTATGGCTCCAATCAAAATCTAGAACCATCCTATGATCTTTGTATACTTTTGCCTGAGTTGCTTCCCCAACTTTAGTTCCTTTAAAATACAAATCGCTTGTATTGGAGTATTGAGGAAGGCCGGCATGTTTACCCTCAGGATCGGTTTTAAGATAAATCATCTTGGACTTTAGTCCGTTAAGATAGAACTCTGACCCTGAGACAGTTGCATATTGTGGATCCTTAAATTCTGGATCGTCATTGTAGGATTGTCCGTTTGCCATCAGATATCATCAAAATTATGTTCATATTCTACTCCTTGGTAGTCACGTTCACGAAGCCAATCCAATAGTGTCAAGTCTCTGTCGAGAAGACCCACGACTTTTAGATTGGTAGTAAGGGCCTCATTTAGATTCATAGTGTGAATCTCCTTGTCAGGCACAAGTTCATTGCCCACTATATACTCATCCGCATTTGTACGGATAATATAAATATGGTCTGTATTGCTATTCTCCGACATAACAAGGTCGTTAGCACTTGCATAGTTGTTTACCTGCTTATAGTGCTGGATGTCAAAAAACTCACGTTCACGTTCGCTTATGGCCTCCTTATCCATTTTAGCGAAAAGTGATTTGTCGGCGTCCCAAAGGTCATTATCTTTGGTGACGTTACGCTTGATGTTATATTTCATAGCTTTCTTAATGTTTTATGAATATGATCAGGAATAGAAGTCACGGGAATATCGACAGGGATTGCAAGATCTGGGTTCCCGTATATAATAAGGCGAGTGGGGTTTAAGGATTTTGCAACGGTAATAACAGCATGCCTCCATAAACGCCAAGCCCCTCTACAGTGCAGGCAACTTGTCGCAGAAAGAGCAAGAACACTCTTCTGAGGAAGACCTTCCAGACAATACTCAAATGAGTCAACATTTCCCCAACTTACTAAGGGTACCGCTGGAAGGCCACACGCTTGCCAAAGCGCGCACACTACTCGTGACTTGAATACTTGAAAACGGTTGAATGTATTAAGCCAAGGGTCAACAAACAAGGAGAAATCAGGAGCAATGAGCAACTGGCAATCCTTAATTCTACTTGTTGTTTGTTCTAATCTACGCCAAAAATATCCCTCCAGATCTTTATCTTCTCCAAAGCCATGAATACCGCATTGATTACCCAGTCTTCTCTTCCAATCCTTGACCGGATAAAAAGAGAAATCAGTGGGTCCATTGTAGGGAGATAAAATAGGATATCCATTGGGTGTAGAAAATGGTAGTCCGTTTAGCAAGTGAAGATTGCTATAAGTAGACAATCGACCATAATAGCCAGAACCTCTGCGTAAACCAGCAATGAGTCCCCCTGAAGTTAAAGACATTTCATACATCTCCTTAATGGAGAATAATCCCACTTGTTTCCAAGGGGGTGTTGGTAGTTTTCCTCTCATATTTCTAAATTTAGAGGGTTAAACATAAAGCTTACCATCTGTTAAAAGAGCATAGAGGTGTTGGGCAAATTACTAATAATTAGTATATTTGCTTCGAATAATGAATCGGTCTATGCATCTTGTGGTGAAGAGCCACAGATGGCGAAGGCTCATTAAGATCCCTTGCCATTGCAGTGGCAGGGATCTTTCTTTTTCTATCGCTTTTCTTTATTATTTCATTTTTCCTTTCTTTTTAGTTGATAAACTCGCCCCATAAGAGTTGCATCGTATTCAGCCCTCCTTACAAGGTCAAAAATAATCACACCTTCTTTGTAGTTGTATCCAAAAGCATCAAACATTAGCTTAGTTGGCAAGTAATAGTATTGGCCCGACTTAGTAACTCGGAAAGAGTTAGTGTCTTCGCTTTCAGAAAGAACCAAGAACAAAGAGCCTTCCTTTTCATCATCTACGGCAAAACGCGCATGTAAATTTGAAGACAAGTTTAGCACTCTTGCCGTTTCCTCAGTGAAGCCTAAGCGCCCAGTCTTCTGAATAGTCGCCTTAAGCTTCACATTGAACTGTGATGTGTCTATAATTCTTATCATATTTCAATTAATTTGCCACAAAGATATATATATACAGGTGAGAACATCCAAATTTTTAGGGAATTTTTTTGTTACGTTCTCTTTTGATTGTGTTCTGTTGCGATTTCCTTGCGCGTATAGATTCATAATATCTAGGGGTTACCCAGATCCTCTCAAGAAAATCTTCTCCACCCTCGGAATCTATTTTTCCGCCCCCACTGCGTAACTTTGC
>JAJBVL010000020.1:0-6839 GCA_020859845.1 Bacteroidales bacterium | reverse complement strand
CCACCCTCGGAATCTATTTTTCCGCCCCCACTGCGTAACTTTGCATCGTCACCGAGAGAGGCACCTCTCTCTTTCTTCAACTTTTCAACCAACTTACACGCAAGAGTATGCAACGATTTCATTTATTTTGGCTAATAGGCCTAATCGCTACCCTCTCCTTTACCGCCTGCAGCGATGACGATGACGACGAAGTAAAAATTCCTGCCACCGTCGAGGAGATACAAGGCACATGGTTAAACTCTTCCAACGGAGTCATTCGTCAATACACCTTCTCCGGCAATGATTACATTCTCCTCTTCACTTCAACCGACGTTTCCGATTCCAAGATAAAGCGCGAGATGGGCACCTTCGTCCTCAACGGCACCACTAAGACCACCATCATGACCAGCGGCACGGACCTCACCTGTGGCGAACTCGAAGTCTACTGGACCTCCTCGCTCAAGAACGTCCTCCACATCTGGCCCATGGGCGACTTCTATAAGAGTAGCAAATAGTCGCCCTCATCACGGAGGGGCCGGCGGCTTCGCGGCCCCCACCCTCTCTCCATAAGATAGGACAAAAACAATAAAAAACTTTCCTCGAGGCTTGTATAATCGGCTGACAAGCCTTAACTTTGCCATCGTGATGATGTCCCCCACGACACCATCGCAGGACATATAAAGAAAGCGTTTACTCAGCGCTTGTTCTTGTCAGTCGCTAATCTGGACAATTATCCTCTGATGCAAGAACATGGCAGTAGATGCTTGCGGTAGGTATCGTCAGTACCTGCCGCAATGTCTGCACTAACTTGTGCAGATATTGCGGTTCGTCATACAACACCTATGCGTAGGCTAGACCCTGCTTGTTCCCATCAGATGGCAGTCCAGAGCCAGCGGCTGGAGAATAGGTAGCAGTAACGGTGCCTACGCTATTCTTTTTATCTCCTTGGCCTTAATCGTTTAACCGACCCTCTCGCAAGGCGCCGCGAGGTTACATTAACCCATGAAACCAATTTCTCCAAGCCAGTGGAACCGTTACAAGGAGAGCGATCAAGGAAAAGCTACGATTGAGGCTTTTTCTAGGATTGCTAATGAAAATTGTTCCATGCAAGACATTTATGATTTAGCAAAAAAGTATAATCCACAGTGGTTCGCTAATCGAACAGCTAAGGATGAACAACGATTGCTTGAATGTCTAACAGATATTAATGATGCCATAATTGCTATAATAGATGCTGGCAGAAAGGTTGAGACCTTAGAAGATGCTGTAGATTTTTACTTAGATTTAATCGCTGTCTTATCCAACTCAGGAGTAAATACTCTTGATGAAATACCTCAATCTTCTTTTAAGAATCTTTTATGGGCCAATCTTTTGATTACAGTCCTTCTCTACGCATATTTCCCTGTATATTTCATCCCTAATCTCTTTGCTTTTCAATTTGATGCGCTTCTTGCTATAGCGGATAAGTATGAGATTGACATTCCAAAGGTTCCTTCACGGTCTGATTATGCAGCAAGAAGTCTTTATTATATAGACTTAATGTGTGCCTTGATTCCATTTACAATAGATAATGGCATAACTGACATGGCAGAAATCTGTGCATTCTATTTCGACTATGAAATGGAACAAGCTCATGAAGTCCTTACAGAAGCACGAAAGAAGCCTATAGAGAAGGTCCCCAATCAGGCTTGGTTATTGGTGGGTAATCGTTCCGAAGGCGAGAAAATAATGGAAAGCGGCTTCTGGCAAGCCAATCAGTTTACTCAACGTGGCGATCTCTTGCTCTTCTATGAGAAGTCGCCAGTAAAGAAGATGAATGCCGTTTGGAGGGCTCTCCAAGACGGAGTGGTTGACCCATTCTTCCACTATTATTCTTATACATACATCGGTGACAAAATTGCTATTCCCGAAGATGAGGCTATCACTTTTGAGCAGTTTAAAAACGACGAATATTTCAAAAGTCGAGAGAAGAAGGGCAACTTCGTAAGCAAGAACTTCCAAGACACAAGCGGTTGGGAAGTCACCCATGCCGACTATGCAGAAATTCTTCACCTACTTCAAGAGAATGGCTACGATACTTCCAAGCTCCCCGAGCTTTTCACTCCCGAAAAGATAGGAGATGTAGAGATAAACCTTGAGGAAGATGTAACTAATAAACTTCTAGTCCCGCTGCTCCACCAAATGGGATGGCAAGAAGGGCGCGATTTTGAGTTTGAGGTTAGATTCAGAGCAGGGCGAGGTGAGACTTTCAGCGAGAAGCGTTGCGATGTCTGCCTCCATGTCAACCATAGGAAGGCAGACGACCCCAAAGCTAAAGTAGCTATCGAGGTAAAAAAGTATATGAAGAACAACGAAGAGATTCACGAGAATTTCCGCCAAGGGTGTTCGTATGCTAAGCTTGCAAGCGCCGACGTGCTTGTAACTTGTGATGAGCGTCAGCTCCGCGTTCACCTAAAGAACAAGAAGGGAGACTTCGACGAGAAGCATCCCATCGTTTTCCTCTGGCAAGAGCTCGAGGATGGCGACAAATTCAACCAGCTCAGAAACCTACTTGCATAAGATAAGGACTCGCACCCTCATCCCCTAAAGCATATTCTTTATGAGGGGTGAGGGAGCGAATTCCCATAAAAATTAAATAACTCTAAGGCTAACAATATGGATATTAAGTCAGTTATGCGCTCCAAAGGTTTAACCATTGCAGAAGTTGCGCACCGTATGGGAATTCATCGAGTCTCACTATCCGCTACCTTGGCTAAAGGCAATCTACAATTATCAACTATGCGCGAAATAGCCCAAGCTATAGGGTGCAGTGTTATTGATTTCTTTTCAGACGAGATGCCCTCACAAGAGCCTATGAGACATACAGGGTCATCTCAATTCATTGCTTTTGTACGTGATTCGAGTGGAGCTATTTATTCATCCTCTTCGCTATCAGAACTTTTATCCTTAACACAATATCTTATCGCAAAAGAAAATGCAAATTCCCAAAGTGAAGGATAAGAATAGCCTATGAGTCGGGTAACCCTATACAGATACGCATAGAAGATAATCGGATGTATGCAGTGGTCCGAAAAGAGGGTCAAAAGCTGGGGTGGTGGGCCAAAAAGTGGTCCAAAAGCCGAGTAAAGCTATACGAAAGCTATTGAAGATACTCAGAAAAGTACTCAGAAAAGTACTCAGAAAGGTACTCAGAAAACCGTGGGCAGAAAAGCGATTGAGGCTCTGGCTTGTTATTCCATCAAGAATGAGTATATTTGCATTCACTTCTCCTTTAACACTCTAACACCGCCATGACTGAGCTCGAGACACTTTACCAGTTGCTGGACCAGATGAGGGCCCGCAAGTATGCCACAGAGGATATCCAAAAGGATATTGTCAAGGAAGAGGAGGCGTTCTTAGCCGAGGCGCTTCCTCAAATCACCGATGCGATTGCCGACGCGCTGAAGCCGCTGCGCTGCACCTTGGATATCACGGGGAGACGTCTGCCTGATGGGAAGGTAGACCTGCAAATAAGCCGCGCGGAGCCCCAGAAGGAGCCGGTGATGAATGTTGTTCATGCCACCGACCCCGAAGAGGTGAAGGAGGAGCTGCATTTCCTCGACCAGGAGAGCAACGAACCAGCCACGGCTTTCACCGTGACGTTCCCCGACGGTTCCACCATCCATCATCACGACGCGGTGCAGACGGCTGTGATGACCATCCGTCGCATAGGCGTGGAGCGCGCCAGGGAGGCCTGCGAGAAATGTAAGCTCACCTTGCTGGGCTACCCAATAGTGGCAACCAAGGGCGAGGCCTGCGACGTTGAGGAACGGTTTAGAATCCAATATGCTCTCGGGCAAAGGAAGAGCGACCGCTCGCCCTACGTAGAGATCGACGACAAGTGGCGCTACGAGTGCTACACCGACACCGCCACCAAAATACGCCAGCTCCAGAAAATCTCTGATTTCCTCCACCTCGGCCTGCGTTTTGAACAGCACCTGAAGTAGACTCAATTGCGTAAGGCTTCTTATTTCAGCTTAATAAGAATGACCTTTATGCAGGAGCCAGAGGGCTGGCTCAAAAAGAGCGGCGGAGGCCGCCGCACTGCGAAAGCTACCGCAGCGGGGAGGATATTTTACGGGGAGGCGAGGAAACGGAGGATGGCGTCGGTGGTGGCTTGGCTGGGGTCGCCAAGCTGAGGATATTCCTGGAGGCTGCCCATGGAGCCTTCCTGGAAGAGGTGGTTGTGGCCCTCGAGCAGAATGGTGGTGGCGCGTGGATTGAGCTGCTGGATGGTTGAGAGATTGGCCGGCAACACTTGCACATCCTTGTCGCCCTGAAGCGCAAGCCAGGGGATGGTGATGGCCGCGATATCCTGCGCGGGGTCGTAGCGCAGGAAGCTACGATAATGAGGCGTACACATGGCCCTGACTTGCGCTGTCAGTTGCTCCTTCACGGCTGGCAACGCGGCCATCTCCCCTAAGCTGTTGGCGAGGTCGTAGTAGATAGCCGAGAAGGCTCCCATGTCGGGCATCGGTCCTTTGAGTAGCTCCATATAGGAGCGCTGTTGAGCCTCGCCATCCCAGCGACCCGTGGCCGCAACGGCCATAGCCCTCGCCTGCGACATGATGATAGAATCGCCACTCCATGCTGGGCCTCCAAGCGTCACCAGAAAACTGCACTTCGCTGGCAGACTAGCGGCTACCATTATCCCTACAAGAGCCCCTTCGGAATGGCCCAGCACCCCTACTGGCACTCCAAGGAGCAGCGAGTCCACCGCTGCTATCATCGCCTCCACATCTCCTGCAAGATCGGCAAGCGTAGCCGTGGAGAGGCGCCCCGTAGAGTCCCCTACCCCTCGGTCGTCGCAGCGCAGGGTGGCCACACCGCCCTCGGCAAGTCGCTGAGCTAAGACCTTGAATATCTTGTGGCCTGCCACTTCCTCGTCGCGCGTCTGAGCGCCGCTGCCAGTCAGCATCACCACAACGGCGCTGGGCTCCTCTTCGGGAGGTAGCGTCAGCGTTCCAGCCAGCGTTACGGCCGGCTGCATGGTGATTACCGTTACTTCTCGCTCCTGAGGCGCCGAGGCCTCTGCCACGAGAAACCCTATAATCAAACTTATAACACAAAACGCTTTCTTTATCATATCGTCAGCTTGTCTTGAAAAAAATCCCTCAAAGTTAACACAATAAATCATAGCATCAAAATAAGCCTTCCCCCGCTGCGGTAGCTTTCGCAGTGCAGCGGCCCTCCGCTGCTCATTAAGCGTCGGCCCTCCGACGCGACTTTATGGACATCGTCTTGTGGGATTAATGGACATCGCCTTGTGAGAGCCAGAGGGCTGGCTCAAAAAGAGCGGCGGAGGGCCGCCGCACTGCGAAAGCTGCCGCGGCCGGGCCTATCTCATCCGCATGGACTCCGCGGCTTTCCGCGCTCTCTGTAGACGGTTTCCTCTGCTGCGGCCTAACCTAAATTAGCGGGAGATGCCAGGGCTGCACATGGCGTATGCCCTCGTTGATGGGCAGCGTGAACTCGTCGAGCGTCACCACATACTTCTCATAGCTATCCTTGATCGCCTCCAAGGCACTATACTCGCGACGCGCCGTCGCCTCATCTCCCACACTATACGCCACCTGCACATACACCTTCCTGTCGCCCTCTATAGCCACAAAGTCAACCTCTTTATCCTCGTTGCTCCCCACGTATACGTCTAACCCCCGTCGCCGCAACTCGCAATACACCGCATTCTCCAACAAATACCCCTCACCGTACCCAAAGCCTCGGTAGAGATAGTTGTGGAAAGCCAAATCATTCAGGTAATATTTGGCCGGTCCTCCCACCAGCGTTTTACCCTTGATGTTGTATCTCTTTGCCGAGAAAGCCAAGAAGGTATCCTCAAAATATTGCAGATAGGTAGCTATGGTGTCGTAGCTCACCTTGCGGCCTTGACCCTTAAGATACTTTACTATATTTGTCACCGAAAGGAGGTTGGAAGCATTGTTGACTATGTAGACAAACAGATCCTCAAGCAAGGCCACATCTCTCACGTTGTTGCGAGAGATGATATCGCGGAGCAGCACTGTGTTTTTAAGTGAACGTACATAGTAGCGACGCGTCTCTTCATCTGTCAGACGATACACTTCCGGTAGACCAGTGGTGTGAAGATACTCAAGATACGTGCCACGCCCTCTTTCTTTGTGATGATAACCCAGATACTCGTCGTAGGAGAAGGGTTGCACCTCCATCTCTATATAGCGTCCAGAGAGCAAGGTGGCCAATTCGCCCGACAACATTTTGGAGTTGGAGCCTGTGATAAACAACTCATACTGTCGAGTATAATCCTGGGAGTAGGAGTTGACAAAGCGTTCCCAGGCATCGACGTTTTGGATCTCGTCAAGCAAAAGGTACACCTTGCCTTCGGGCTTTATGGTGGAGAGATAGATTTGGAAGAGTTGGTCGAGGTCGGTGTGGTTGGCGACGAAATCAAAGTCCTCATATTCCTTATTGAGCATAAATATGTTGGTGGGGGCCACTCCTTGCGCGATGAGCTGTTGGGCGGTCTGGCGCAAGAGATAGCTCTTGCCCACGCGGCGTTGTCCTATCAGGACCTTCACTAAGTGGTTGCCGGTGGCTTTGAGGATACGATCGGTATAGAGAGTACGAGGGAAACCACTGTCGATTTGTCTCCCGTCCCAAAGGTTGTAATGTTGCAGGCGAGCAAGTTTTTCGTCCATAGTCGAATTTTTTGGCAAATATACCACTTTTTTCGTCTATACTCAAAAAAGTTAGCGCAATTCTTGTCATCGCCCCCTGGGCTATGTAGTGCGTGACCATCACTGAAAAAGGTTGACAGATTTGAGGGCGATTAACTAAAGTGGTTT
>JAJBVL010000023.1 GCA_020859845.1 Bacteroidales bacterium | reverse complement strand
ATTTGACTTTTTCCTAATGCCTCGGAAATCTGTCAACCTTTTTCAGTTCAAGTCAGAGAGAAAAGCCATTAAAACAATCAATTCTATCAGTAGTTTAGTGGACACTATAAACATGCCAAACTCCTATGGTCTTGTTGCAACTGCCATTCTGTTATCTATTCCAAAAGACCAAAATATTGAATCTTTCTACATAAAGACAACGAAAGATTCCATAAACGGAGAGATTCTTTCTCCTTCAGAAAGAAAATATACTATACTGTATAATGAGGTTAATGACTAGACAAAATTTGATATCTTTTCTTTGGTACAATCTTTCTATTAAATTTGTGAAGATAGAAAGAAAAGATTGGAGTACTTTGTTTCTTCACCATTTTGCAAACAGAGCAACGGACGCCAACCGCGGCATCGCTTCCGTGGAGTACAAGGCCGCCGACCTCCCCTGGCGCGTCCGCTTCTCCGACGGCGCCCTCCTGACGGCCGTCTACGACGCCTCTGGGCGCCTGCTGCAGCGCACAGTCCAGGGCACGCCCCTGGACTCCCCCTACGGCCAGAGCGTCCCCCGATCGTGGATGCCTCGCCGCGCCAGGCCCTTCGAGTTCGAGGGCTCGTCGCTTAAGCACGTGCACACCCCCACGGGGTACCTGAGCGGCGGCTCGGCCTTCCACTTCGTGCGCGACCACCAGGGGAGCGTGCGGCAGGTGGTGGCCGTAGACGGGGAGAGCGCGGCCCTGTGCCCCTTCATGAAGCAAGACCCATAGCGGAGAAGACCCCGGGGGTCTTCCCTTACCTCTATTGACTTGCCAACGCCATGAGGCTCGTTGACAACTTTATGGATACTTTTTCTGCTCATCTTTCTTCACTCAGATACTGTCAACAAGCTCCTATGGGAGTTCTTCCCTAACGATACGGATTATAGGTACGTCCCTCAAGCTATGATAAATGCCAAACCTTAAAAAATTGGGATTCTCGACCCAAAACTGAGTTCTTCCAGAGACTTGCTTAATTTTGGCTTGCCAGTTGGGGATATTTTCTTAAAAAGTTGGGGGAAAATTTTGTGGTGTCGGGTAAAGCTACTATATTTGCTCTCCCTCTCATAACCCTCTCTCTACCTCCTATCAAAAACGAAATATTCATACATATCAACATCATGGACAACTCACAGATCATAGACCAGATTATCGCTCGCGCCAACGTGTGGCTCGGCGATGCTTACGACGCTCAGACCCGCGCCGAAGTGAAAAGTATGCTCGACGCTGAGGACAAGACCCCCCTTATCGACGCTTTCTATCGCGACTTGGAGTTTGGTACAGGTGGCCTCCGCGGCATTATGGGGGCAGGCACCAATCGTATGAACATCTACACCGTAGGGGCTGCTACTCAGGGACTTGCCAACTATCTCAAGGAGGCCTTCAAGGACCTTCCTCAGATATCGGTAGTGGTGGGCCACGACGTGCGCAACAACAGCCGCCTCTTCGCCGAAGCAGTGGCCAACATCTTCTCGGCCAACGGCATCAAGGTGTATCTCTTTGACAGCTTCCGCCCCACTCCTGAGCTCTCCTACGCTATCCGCAAGCTCGGTTGCCAAAGCGGTGTCAACATCACCGCCAGTCACAACCCCAAGGAATACAATGGCTACAAGGCTTATTGGGCCGATGGCGCTCAGATCATCTCGCCCCACGATGTGAACATCATCGACCGCGTCAACCAGATTAAGAGCGTAGAGGATATCCGCTTCGACGGCAACAAGGACCTTATCACCATCATCGGTCGCGACATCGACGAGCCATATCTTGAAGCCATCAAGGGCCTGCAGCTCAGCCGCGAGGCCGTGGAGCGCCACCACGACATGAAGATTGTCTACACCCCAATCCATGGCACAGGCGTGACCCTCATCCCCGAATCGCTTGCCAACTATGGCTTCACCAATATCATCCACGTGGCTGCACAAGACGTGCCCAGCGGCGACTTCCCAACGGTAGAATCGCCCAATCCCGAAGTGCCCTCCGCTATGGCACTGGCTATCGAGAAGGCTAAGGAAGTGGGCGCCGACCTCATCATGGCCTCCGACCCCGACGCCGACCGTGTAGGCGCTGTGATACGCGATGCTAAGGGAGAATACGTGTTGCTCAACGGCAACCAGATATGCCTCATCCTCCTCAACTATATCATGACCCGCAACGCCGAGCTCGGCCGCCTCAACGGTCAGGAGTATATCGTGAAGACCATCGTCACCACCGAGACCATCAAGTCGGTGGCCGACAAGAACCATATCCGTATGTTTGACTGCTATACTGGCTTCAAGTGGATTGCTGCCGTGATCCGTGAGCATGAAAACACTGCTCGCTACCTTGGTGGCGGCGAAGAGAGCTATGGCTTCTTGGCTGAAGACTTCGTACGCGACAAAGACGCTGTATCGGCATGCTCGCTGCTGGCCGAGGCCGCTGCTTGGGCACGCGACAAGGGGCAAGACTTCCTCCAGATGCTCCAGGATATCTACATCAAGTATGGCTTCTCACGCGAGGCCGGCATCTCGCTGGTGCGCAAGGGCAAGCAAGGCGCCGAGGAGATACAGCAGATCATGAAGGACCTGCGCAAGAATCCTCCACGCACCATCGGCGGCAGCCCCGTAGTGACCATCAAGGACTACGACACACTGGAAGCTACCGACGTGCCTGGCAAGAAGACGGTGAAGTTTGACATGCCTGTCACCTCCAACGTGATACAATACTTCACCGAGGATGGCACGAAGATCTCCGTACGTCCTTCGGGTACAGAGCCCAAGATCAAGTTCTACGTTGAGGTACGCGGTAAGATGGAGAGCGCAGCCGACTACGACCGCGCTATCGCCGAGGCCGACAACAAGATCCAGCAGATCAAGAAAGATCTGGGAGTTGACTAATCATCATCCCCATCAGCCTCTTGTAGACTGAATCGTTCCCATATAAAGAAGACCACGGATAAAGCATAAGCCTCCGTGGCCTTCTTTTTGGATTAAAAGTTACCGTCGCCTGGGCGGTCGGGCGAGCCGCCCAACCTACAATGTCGCCTGGCGAAGTACTCTTGACACTTTTGACTTCCTACTTGGGACTTTTGACTTTTGACTTTTGACTTAGCACTTGGCACTCTTGACTTTTGACTTAAAATAGATGGATGTCTACGAATTTTCCGAACGAATATTTCTCAACCTTCCCTATGAGCCCACGGCGCAGCAGATAGAGCTCATAGCGGCTCTGTCGCGCTTCTGCAGCGCGCAGACACCCAGCGACTCGGTGTTTCTGCTGGCCGGCTATGCTGGCACAGGCAAGACATCGCTCGTGGGGGCGTTGGTGCGTACGCTGCGCGAGGTTCAGGTGCCAGTGGCTTTGATGGCTCCCACAGGCCGGGCAGCCAAGGTGTTTGGCGCCTTTGCTCGTTATCCGGCCACCACCATCCATCGTCGCATCTATCGCCACAGCCAGTTGTCGGGTCCCTTTGACGAGGCCGTGGCCGACAATCCCTATCAGAACGCCGTATTCATCGTCGACGAGGCCTCGATGATAGGCAACGGCGGTGGTGGTGGCGACAGCGAGAGCCGCTCAAGCCTTCTGGAGGACTTGGTGCATTACGTCTATTCGGGCGAGAATTGCCGCATGATACTGCTGGGCGACACAGCCCAGCTGCCACCCGTGGGATGCACGATATCGCCGGCAATGAACCCAGAGGTACTTAAGAAGATGGGGCTGAGAGTGTCAAGGGCAGTGATGACTGAGGTGGTGCGTCAGCGTGGCCACTTGGGCATTCTCTACAACGCTACGTGGCTGCGCCGCGCCATGCTGAAAGACCCGCTGCCCACTCCACAGATGCTCTTGAGCCGCTTTGAAGATATAGAGGCCGTGGCTGGAGAAGACCTCATCGACTCCATCTCCAGCGCCTATAGCCGCGATGGCCAAGGAGAAACGATAGTCATCACGCGCTCCAATCGACGCGCCACGCAGTACAATCTGGGCATCCGCGCTCAGATATTGGGACGCGAGGAGGAGCTATGTCGCGACGAAAGGCTCCTCGTAGTGAAAAACAACTACCTCTGGAGCGGTCCCGTCAAGGGGCTCGACTTCATAGCCAACGGCGATGTGGCCATCGTCGCTGCCATTCATGGCACGGAGGAGAAGTATGGGCTGAGGTTTGCCGACGTCACACTGACGCTCGCCGACCGCGATGTGGATGTGGAGTGTAAGATAGTGCTCGACACCTTGACCGGCGAAGGGCCGTCGCTCGACACCGAGAAGTTTGAGCGCCTTTACAAGGGCATCCTCTACGACCCCGACCTTTTCTCCCCCTCCACACCTATGGACGTCCGCGTCAAGACACTGCGCACCGACCCCTACTTCAACGCCCTATGGGTGAAGTATGCCTACGCGTTGACGTGCCATAAATCGCAAGGTGGCCAGTGGAAGAATGTCTACGTAGACATGGGCTACATCCCTCCCGAGGCCCAAGGCATCGACTTCTACCGCTGGCTCTATACCTCAGTGACGCGAGCCTCTGAACGGCTGTATCTTATCAATCCCGACGAGGCACTGATAAAATAAGTGTTGCAAGATTGTAACATTTCCGAACTATTTAGAAACGGCTCGCGTTTTAATATCAAACAACGAAATTGTCTAACTCTTTAACACTCTGACAGTCATGATCCCGCACGACGAACACACATTCTACACCTGGCTCATCATCATCGGGGCGGTATGCATCGTCACCTTTATTGGAGCCATGATTGACCGCTTTTATCTTAATCGCCGCATCCGCCAGATGCGTCGCAGCTATCATGCGGTGCCCGTGAAGCAGCAGCACTCCACTCATACGCCTGCCCACAAGTAAATATTTCCACCCCCAACGGCTCGTTAATCCAAATAATCTTACTACCTTTGTAGCCGCAAAACTCGAAGACCCTCCCCCAGAGGAGGCAAGAGACATAGAGCTGCTCGGGGTGTAGCACAGTTGGCAGCGCGCCACGTTCGGGACGTGGAGGTCGGAAGTTCGAGTCTTCTCACCCCGACACCATAAACAACCGCTTGGATAAATCCGCACCAGGATTTCCAAGCGGTTTTGTTGTGTATTTACCTATATTTATATACTTTTGTGGGAGATAACGTTTTTTTCCTCCTAAATCATTAATACCCCCTACTGCTATGTTGCCATCCACCACCATTATCCCCAAGAAAAGCGCCAACTCCAACGCCGAAGACCCGCTGGAAGACCTTTACCTGCGTGTGCGCCAACAAATATTTGATGCTCTTCACGGCTCAATCCTCTACCAATCGCTGCAGATAGCAGGCTACGACTCTTACTCTATCCGCTACAAAAGCTCCCTGCAGGGCAACTCCATCAAGGTGACCCCTAAGCTGCTCCCCGCTTTCCATCGGCTCTGTCAAGAGGTGAAGGAGAAGCTACAGTTTGAGGAGGAGATCGACTTTCGCATTGTCAGCAACGCCGAGGTCAACGCCTGGGCCCACCTTGGCCAAAAAGACACACCCCATACCATCACCATCAACTCGGCCCTCTTCAATCTCATGAACGACGACGAGCTGCGCTTCGTAGTAGGTCACGAGATAGGCCATCTGATACATCGCGATGGGATATTGAGCCTCCTTATCAATTTCACCTACCCCAACGACGATGAGCATGAGGTGCCCATGATGCTCCTGCATAAGATACGCCTCAACAACCAGTTGGCCGAGTTTATGGCCGACCGTTGCGGCTACATAGGATGTGGCAATCTTGAGGCATGCATCACGGCGCTCTACAAGCTGCAGTCGGGCCTTGACCTCGCCAAGATGGGCGTGAGCATCAAGGAGCTGATAGAAGAAAACCTTCAAAGCCTCAACTACTTTCTCGAAGGCGAGGGGGTAAGCCACGACACTCATCCCGTAAGCCCTATCCGCATACAGGCCCTTAACCTCTACGCCACGGCCTCGGAGCGGCGCCGCGTGTCGGGCATGAGAGAACTCCTCAGCGTGCTGGTGAAGCTCGGCGACTCTGAAATGGAGCGCAATCTGGCAGCCTTCATTGCCACAACGGGCCTTGTGCTAGCCTTGGCCGACGGTACGATAACCGACTGCGAACGCGAATTGATGCTCAACCAGCTCTCGGAGGCCACGGTATTTCCAGCGGAGTATTTGGGCAAGATTTGCAATTGCGATAATCTGGAGGAGCTGCATAAAGAGTCGATCAAATGGCTCCTGGAGAATGCACCTAACTGTCGCCCATGGATGTTGAAATACGTGATCCGCATGGTGTTTTCCGACAAGACCTTGAGCGATGGGCAAGGCGACTTCATATATGAGTTTGGCCAGCGGCTCGGAATGAGCGTAGAGGAAATAGCTCGCACTATAGCCCTCTTTATCCGCGACGCCTACCAAGCCCGCATCGACTGACCCCCAGCCATTACATACCGTTATTTGAGGGAGACGCGGGGAAGGGAGAATTTAGTCATGGCCACAAGCATGCGGCTTCGCAATTCACTAAGATTGGGAAAGAAGTCATCGAGTTCTTCCCTGGCTGGCTGTGCCGTGTAAAAGCATAGTAGCAGACCCGACTTGCGTGCAAGGGGATAGTTTCGATAATATCGATATTACCGGTAATATCGATATTATCGAAGGGATCGAGAGGATCAATCGATACTAAGAGTAAAGCTGCAGCCGGTAGTGCGATAGTTACTGCAGCTCCAGAATTGGCGACCAGCATGGACCCCCTTTTTGGCCGTATATTTTACCATTACCGCGCCACAGCGCTGGCATAGAGGAGCCCCTTGGAGGAGATTTTGGGTTTTGATAGTAGATAGGCGCTCCTGGGTCATGTTTTCGGTGAAGCCGCCGGTCTGCTTGAATTGCTCGAGCGTATGCTGCAATTGTCCTTTCAACATAGATATTGTGCGAGAACATAGAATAATCAAAGCATTAGCTTGCACAAGAATATCCTCGCTTTTCAACCATGGGTCAAATTTACTTTTCTGCCTCAATACATGCTCAGCGGCATCATGTAGAATGTCATCTGAGTAATTAGCTTTATCCAATCTGACTTGTCTCACCCCACTTACTCGTGGGTCATCTCGCGTCCATACAGGTTGGCCATGACGCATACAAATAAACGATAGGTCTTCAATGGTCTCGCTAAGACTGGCGCGAGCCACATCAATGAGTTTCATCTCTGTCTCTCTTGAGGTCTGTCGTCGAGCGGACCCCTCCGCGATATTTGCAGGCACTGCCCTAGCTGCTTGAGTAGTCTGATCAAATTGTCGTCCCTTAGGGTCATTCTTTAAGTTCAAGAATTTTTCACAGAAATCCCATACACCTAATTGGATAATTTTGGCCATAACCCAGCTATCAAGGCACATATAGCCAGCCGTAGATTCTATATTGACTCCCATGGATTAGAATTTAAGAATTGATTAACGATAATATCGATACTATCGATACTTTCGAGAATATCGATAGCATCTCAGGGAATCGATACTATCGAAATTATCGAAATTATCGATACTATCGAGGTGGGTTATTAGTATTCTTCTTCGTCGAAGAAAAAGTCTTCTTTGGAGGGGTAGTCGGGCCAGATGTCTTCGATGGATTCGTAGGTCTCGCCTTCGTCTTCCATCTCCTTGAGGTTTTCTTCTACCTCGAGCGGGGCGCCTGAGCGCTGCGCGTAGTCTATGAGTTCTTCCTTGGTGGCTGGCCAAGGTGCATCTTCAAGTTTTGAGGCTAATTCTAGTGTCCAGTACATATTGTAAAGTTTTAGAGTTGTTGGGGTGTTTGGGTTGTTGTCGGGAGCTGGGGCGACGGGGTACCTTGGGGGTTCTCCAAAGG
>JAJBVL010000102.1 GCA_020859845.1 Bacteroidales bacterium | reverse complement strand
TTTGACTTTTTCCTAATGCCTCGGAAATCTGTCAACCTTTTTCAGTTCAAGTCACTGGCGGTCTATGGATGCGCGCCACCCGTAGCCACACCCGCTTCACCGAACTATCGGCCGAATATCAAGGGGTGATGCCTATCACTGTGGCCTTAGCGGGCGATTTCTCGTTTGCAGCAGCCACCGTTGATGTAGCCTCTACCTTGAAGGTGAAGCGCGGCGATGTGGAGCTCCCCGTCACCCTCCACAATCGTTGCTCTCAACCTATCACTGATATCGACTACGCTTATACCATAGGTGGCGTCAGCGGTTCCCAGCATCTTGAGTTGCCTTCGCCTCTGCCTACTCATTATGACTATCCTTTCGCGGCAGTGTTGCCACTGGGCGAGGTTGACGAGGTGGGTTCCTATCCTCTGACGCTCAATATCACCCGCGTCAATGGTGTGCGCAACACCGCAGATGGCTCTTACGAAGGCAATATTGACGTGAGATATTTTGTGGCCAAGAAGCGTCCTCTGCTTGAGGAGTTTACGGGCACATGGTGTACCTTCTGTCCTCGTGGATATGTGGGGCTGGAGAAGATGGCCGAGTTTTATCCCGACGATTTCATAGCTATAGCTTACCATGTCGACGATCCTATGGTGATGAAAAACGGCTTGCCGTATACACCTGGTGGTTATCCTTTGGCTAAGATGGACCGCGTGGAGTGGATGGATCCTTATTTTGGCAACAATCAGGAGGAGGTTGACTTCGGCATAGAAAGCACCTGGCTATCCTACTGCAACAAGGGCGCCGATATGGACCTTGAGGTAGATGCCGAGTGGACTGCTGAAGGGTATATCCATATCACCTCCACCGTCACTTGGGCCATAACTCCCGAGGCCGACAAGAACTACCGCATCAACTATGTGCTTGTAGCCGATGGCTTGACAGGAACAGAGTTGGGCTGGTATCAAAAAAATTATTACTCTCACCAAGCCACAACTCCCCTTTATATGGACCTCTTTGTGGAGGGCGATAGCTATGTTGGTGGCTTGACATTTAATCATGTGGGTGTCTACTGCGCATCTAATAGCGGTCTTACCCCTGCCATTCAGGGCTCGACGATGGAGGCCAACGTGGCTTTTACCCACGAATACACTCTCAATCCGGCTCGCGCTGTGGATACCAACAATGAGAGCCTCATTCAGGACATGAACCAACTCCGAGTGGTGGCCATGTGGCTCGATGAGGAGACAGGCGAGGTGCTCAATGCCGCTAAGGTTGAGGTGCCAGCCTTCTCCACGGCCATCAACAAGGTAAAGGGTGATGCCACAGTAGAGTCAGTAGTCTTCTACAATCTCCAGGGTATCCCCGTGGCCACTCCTGCGGGCGGTATATTTATCCGCTCGGAGCGCATGACCGATGGAAGCCTACGAAACCAGAAAATATCAATCCGCTAAAATACTACAATGAAACATCCCTTTATGCTTACTGCTGCCCTTATGGTAGGCGTGCTTGGCGCCCAGGCGGCAGGCCAATTCTACAACGTCCCCGAGGGCGTTGGCATCTCCATCTCTTCAAATGGCCGCTATGTGATAGGCTATGAGAAGGGTACACCCTATTCATCGTTTATCCTCGACCTCCAGACTGAGGAGCCCGACTGGTTTTCCAACTACGACGAGAGCAACGAGGCCAGTGGCCGTGTGCTCGGTGTCAACGACAATGGTACGGTGGTCGGCGATATGTACGACGACGACTTTGTGCTCGACAAGACCGATGTAAGCCTGGGCGAGGTGAAGTATGACGTGCCTCTCCACACTGCTTTCGTCTATAAGAATGGCAAGAAGACCAAGCTCGACCACCTTGAAAAAGCTATCCCCGCTGCAGCCGACCCCAACTATTTCCTTGGCTCAACCAATGGCTCGTATGCCGTGGCTATCAACAACGAGGAGACTCTCATCACTGGTTTCCTCTACTATGACAACTACTTCATCCCTTGCTATTGGGAATGGGATGCAGCTGCAGGCGCTTGGGGCGCTGGCCAGCTCTATCCCCAGGGCCAGTATGAGAAGGTGACCGACCTCTATTATCGCTACGATGTCACTCCCGATGCTCAGGCCTTCATAGCCCACGCTTATAAGTTCGCTCAGCCTTACCAGATATATCGTTACGGGCAGGAAACCGTGACTATCCCTTCGGAAGAAGAGTTTGAGATGGCTGATGCTGCTATCTCTCCCGATGGAAAGCTCGTGGCTTTCTCATCGCCTGCCAATTATCTCTCTGAGGGTTGGGCTTTGGGTATCTATAATGTTGAGACAGGGACCACCGACCTTATTGAGTTTCCTTTGGATCTCCTCGACCTTCAGAGCCGCGTGATAGCCGTCACCAACGACAAAAAGATCTACATGTATGTTTTCGAGACCTCGCTTCAGTGGGCTTTCTACGTATGCGACTTCGCCAATCGCTCATTTGCCCGCATCGATGCTTTTCTTCAGTCGTTTGGCGAGGAGATTGAGGGCCTCGGCTCCGCCTCGCTCGATTATACTATCCCTGTGGCCCTTAGCGGCGACGGCAAGAAGCTGCTTGGTAGCTTCCTTAGCGGCACCACTGTCACCTCCAGCTACGTAGTCACACTTCCCGATACCGAGTCGATACTCCCCGTGGCTCCCGATGACTTCTCGCTCTTCTATTCCGACCTCAACACGCTCAATCTCGCTTGGCAACCTGTTGTGTCCGAATCCCGTCCTATTGACAATTATATAGTGTATGTAGACGGCGAGAAGGCTCTTGAAGTGGAGACAGTGGCTGGCGAGGATGGTCTGCTGCATGCCCAGCTTAGTCTGCCTGTTGATGGTCGTGAGCATAAGGTGGAGCTGGCTAGCGTTATCAAGGCCAACGGCTTGACCTATATTAGCGAGAGCGCCACAAGGACGATACAAGTGTCGTCGCGCACCGACGTATTCTTCTTTGATAATATCGACGATTATTGCACCTACAACACAGCTGGCAAATACTATTACTTAGGCGACAACTGGATCATAGAGACTGGCAACTCGGCTCTTCGCACCTTTGAATGTACAGTCAACTCTGGCACCAACTACTCAGTGCTCTTCGAAGGCTTTGCCTACGGCGCTGGCTATAAGGCCACCGACTGCTGCATGACGTCTCGCTTCCTCGATGCTTCAGAGGCCACCGACATGCTGCTCACCTTCTCCTACACTCGTGGCAGCTCTATGCAGTATTTCCCCGCCACCAGCGATTGCTATCTGGCTGTGGAGTGCTCCACCGATGGCGAGCATTGGGTAGAAGTGTTCAATCGCGAGGCCACCTCGATACCCTTCAATCAATATTGCTACGAACTCATCGACATATCGCAGTGGGCTGGCGAACTCTTCCAGGTGCGTTTCCGCGTGCATAGCGCCGAGGGCACATCGTTTAGCGCCCTTGTCGACTACATTGGTGTGCTCGATGCCAACACCCTCGTTGAGGGTCCTACTGGCCTGATGACAACCAATGTCACCGACGACAACGTCACCCTGACTTGGCACAACTCTACCAACGAGTATGAGCTGAGCTACTGCCCCTGGCAGTGGAGCGCTGGCTGGGTAAGCTGCATCGGGGGCGACAACGGCACGATTATCGCTGCTGTCGACTTCACTTCCGAGATGCTGGCTCCTTACGTTGGCATGTCGATGTCGTCGGTCGCCGGTAATATCTACGACTATCAGACCCCCGTCTGCAAGGGCGAGGCAAAGATTTATCTCGTAGAGGGAAGCAAGGCCACAGAGATTGCCACCGGCACCTTCGACAACTCGAAGTTTAATCTCGACGAGACCTCAATCAACTATATGTACTCCTGCCATGCTTACCTTGATGAGCCAGTGGTGATAGAGGCTGGCAAGACCTATCGCGTAGGTATCCGTCTCTACGACCATGCTTCAAGCTCTACTCCATTCTGGTATTGCTCTGTGATGGAGGACGATTATATCCCTGGCCGCACCGACCTCTACTCGGAGGATGAAGGCAAGACCTGGCATTCGCTCAGCGACTTCTATGCCGACGATGAAGACCTCTTTGAGGCCTATGGTATGGCTATCTTCCCCATCCGCTTGGGTATCAGCGATAGCGAGCTGACGAGCAAGCCTGTCCACGACACAGCGCTCTATGCCTTCGACGTGTATCGCAATGGCGAGAAGATCAACGACCGCCTGGTTTCTTTCACCGAGCAGAAGTTTGCCGACAACGATCCTCTCAACACCGAGGCTGCCCAGTATGCCGTGCGTGCTTATTACCGCGATGGCCGCGTCAGCCAGCTCTCGGAGCCTCTCACGGTCAATGGCGCTGGTATATCTACTGTTGGCACCGATGCAGCTCGTTTGGGCGTAGAGGTGCGTAGCGGCGAGATTCTCATCCACGGTGATTTCACTCGCGCTTCGCTCTTCACCGTTGCTGGCCAGCGCGTGCTCACCACCCGTAGCGCGGCCATCTCCACTGAGAGCCTCCCCAAGGGCGTTTACCTCGTGACCGTCACCACCTTGCGCGGCCAAGAGACCTACAAAATAGCTATTAGATAATCTACTGGGTGATGACCTTCCCTCCTCTTAAGGGGCGGGAAGGCCATCGCCTTAATATTAACCTTCCTCACTTATTTTACATGAAGAAACAATTTTACTCCTTGATGGCTGCCCTGGCTCTTACCGCTGTGGGCGCTAACGCTGCTGAATGGGTAGAGCCTACCGTAGGCGAATACTACGGTTCGATCACCCTTACCTGGCCCGACGACTATGAAGTGGCCGTCAACGACGATGCTATCGGTTATGCTTATATCAATAATGAGCAGATCGACCTTGAGGCTGCCGACGAGGCTCTATATGCTATGGACAATGTTATGTACCTAATCTCCAGTGAGTTTGCTGATGGCGTGACGGTCTATTTCTACCTTCCTTCAAGTGAATACACCCTCACCGTTGATGGCGATGCTGTTGAGGTAGAAGACATTGAGTTTACCTACACCATAGGTGAAGGCTCAGGCTCAACCGCTACTGAGTTTGCCGTCACTTCATCTTATGCCGATGGCGTGGTGTCGTTTGTGGGCCCTGCTGGCTATGGCATCGAGCTGAGGAATCTCTCTGAGGTGGGCACCATCGTTAAGGGCTCCGAGCAAGTGGCTACTATCGCCAAGAGCGATGTATCAGTAGCTGTAGCTTCCGACTACTCTTGCACTGTCAATGTCACTATCCCCGACGAAGTGCTGGAAGCTGCCGGTGTCTACACTGTCACCATCTCCGCATCGAGCTACAATGTTACCGACCTCTCTACACTCAGCGACGTGGCCTCCATCGACTTGGTATATGAACTTACCATTGGCGGCGCTGCTGAGGTGAGCTTCTCTGGCACCTATGCTGAGGGCTACGTGATGATTACCTACACTGGCTATCGTGCTCTCGTCAACGACAATGCTGTGGCTTACGTCTATGCTCAGGACGACCTTACGACCCCCGTGCTCACTGTTGAAGAAATCAACAACACCATTTCTGGCGGCGTGATTGCAAGCGTGGAGACTCTCCCCGCTGGCGACTACACCATCGTTATCCCCGCATCGGCCGTTACACTCTACGACAGCGACGACAATGAAGTGGCTGCTCCCGAGGTAAGCTACGACTTCACCGTTGAGGCCACCACTACTGGCGAGGCTTACGAATACACCGTTGTGCCTTCGCCCGAAGCTCCCGTGTTAGCTATTGGCGAGGTAGTCATCTCTGGCAACCGTGAACTCGCTATCGCTGACAAGAGCGGTATGAACAAGTGGTATGGCTACGATCCTCGCGAATATGACGTGTGGACCAACGCTACCCTCTCTGAGGACCTCCTCTCGGTAAGCTTCACTTTCCAGGACTTCAACACTGGCGACAACAACGTCATCTTCACTGCTCCTGGCTTCTATCAGCTCTACATCGGCGCTGAGGATATGTATGTCACCTTCAAGAGCGGCTCTGGCTTCCCCGTGATCAACGTGCTCTATCAGATAGAAGGCGACCTCGCTTATACTCTCACCAACAACTCGGAGACAGGCCAAGTAAGCTCCGTGACTATAGAGTTCCCACGCTTCTCGTCGATTGCTGTCAACGAGGATTGCCTCGAAGGCGTACGCTTCCTCAATAAGACCGACGGCGCTGCCAAGGATATTGACAATATTACCTTCAGCACCACCGACTATTACGTTCGTGCTACTCTCAGCGTCAACGAGCCTATCACCGCTAAGGGCGAATATCAGCTCGTAGTCCCCGCCGACTACTTCACCCTTGGTTGGAAGCCTATGGCTCTTGAGGAAGTGACCCTCGGCAACCAGGAGATTACCGCCGACTTTGCTATCCTGACCACTGGCATCCAAAACATCACTCTCGGCGAAGGCCGCTTTGATGTCTACAACATGCAGGGTATCTGCGTGAAGCGCAATGCTACCAACTACGACCTTGAGGGTCTTGGCCGTGGTGTCTACATCATCAATGGCCAGAAGGTAGCTGTCCTGAAGTAATAATTTTTTTCCTTTTCCAAAATGGGCGGTCGAATATCCACTCTTGCCATGAGCAGGGGAGCGTGATTCGACCGCTTTCTTTCCCTTTCTTCCCCTTTGACGAATGAAACAATTGATTAAAAATATCTGCCTTAGCTTAATGCTCGCAGCTCCCGTGGCTCTGCAGGCCACCGAGGTGACGTTTGGCTATGCCGACACCGCTGCTGAGCTCACGACCCTCCCTTATGAATATGCAGCCCTACGTATCCAGGAATCCAACTTGGCTGGTAGCAAAGTGGTAGGAGCCACAGTGAAAGTTGATGCCGAGCCTGGCGATACCGTAGTACTTTGGGTTAGGACTAAGCAATTAGTTAATCCATCGAAAATCACATTTGATGCTCAGGATACAATAATTGTAGATGGTAGAGGTTATGCCACTGCTCGATTTGAAAAACCAGTAGAGTATACTGGATTAAGTGCAATTTATATAGGTGCCACAGGGCAAGGCTTGCAGGCTCGCCAGCAGCCAAGCACCGATGGCTGTCGTGCTTGGGACGGCTCTACATGGGTTGATCTTAGCGACACTTATACTCTCGATATGGAGGTATTGTTCGAGAGCGAATGGATAGAGCAGGTAGGCGTGGCTTTTGATGAGCAGCCCGAGTTTAAGGTAACCTCTACCGATGGCCTCGTGTGGACTGTAGCTATGCGTCAGGCTGGCGCCGAGGCTATATCTACTCTCACATATAAATATGAGGCCGCCTCCGTAGCTAAGGAAGCCAAATTGACCTTCGAGCCTGAGATAGATGCTCGCTTTGGCACTACTTTCAGCTTTGATGTTGAGGTGGGCGCTCTCCCCGAGGGCGAGATGACCGAGGCAGTGATTACCATCACTGAGCTTAACGGCCAACCCTACAACCTCGAAGGCTCTACCACAGTGTCAGTCTTGGCCTTCGTGCCTCGCCGTCTCCCGCTGATGGAAGAGTATACTGGCACGTGGTGTGGCAATTGCCCACGCGGTATGGCTGGCATGGAATACATGAGCGATTCGTATCCTGACGAATTTATTGGCGTAGCCTATCATACCGGCGACGAGATGGCTATTACCACTACATTCTATGTAGATGCTTCTTCAGCTCCCTTAGCCACTCTTGATCGTGGCGATATCATCGACCCCTACTATGGTTCTGACAATGCAGCCACTCAAGCCCTCTATATAGAGCAGGATTGGCTTGCCGCGCGCGATGAATTGGCATTAGCCGACGTTGAAGTGAAGGCACAGTGGCTCGATGAAGAGGCTACCCAACTCGATATTGCTGCGACCGTCAACTTTGCTGTACGCCCATCTTCAGAGATGCGTCTCAGCTATCTTGTCACGGCTGACGGGTTGAGCAATCCCACGTGGATACAACACAATTATCTGGCGGGTCAGGCATCTAACTTGCCTGATGAACCGTATATACAGAAATATGCCGCGATGGATGAATACGTAGCTCTGGAGTTTAACCACGTAGTTGTGGGCATGACTTCGCTCACGGGTATCGAGGGTTCGCTCCCCGAGGAGATAGAGCCCTGCGTTGACTATGGGCATGGCATTCAGCCATCGATGGCAGGCTCGTTGATACAAGACGCCGACAGAGTGCATGTGGTGGCTTACGTCTGCGACACTCGTGGCCGTATCATCAACGCTGCTAAGTGTAAAGTGACAGCCTTCACGGCTATCAACACTGTGGGCGTCGATGAGCAAGCCTCAGGAGAGCCTCTCTATTACGACCTTCAGGGACGTCCTATGGCCGAGCCCCGCGGCTTCTACATCGAGCGTCGTGGCTCCTCGGTGACCAAGGGCTTCCAGCGATAATCCCCACTTATTCTTTCGAGAATATATGACCAAACATTCTATTATTTTGCTTGCGGCGGGGATGCTCAGCGTCCCTGCCGCTTTGGCTATCAACCCTCCGCTGATGGGTTGGGCCAGTTGGAACCACTATCATGTGGCTATCAACGAAGATGTGATTCTCTCCAACGCCGAGGCTATGGCCACCAACGGTATGAAGGACGCGGGCTACCTCTATGTCAATACCGATGATGGTTTCTTCGGTGGACGCGATGAAGAGGGGCGTGTGTTGCCTCATCCCGAGCGCTTCCCGAGAGGTGTGCGGGTAGTAGTTGACAGCATCCACTCTTTGGGCCTCAAGGCTGGCATCTACTCCGACGCTGGTGTCAACACTTGTGGCAGTGCGTGGGATGGCGACACTATCAGTCGAGGCTGCGGTCTGTATGGCCATGACCGGCAGGACCTTACGCGCTATCTCTCGGAGTGGGACTACGACTTTATCAAGGTTGACTGGTGTGGCGGTCAGTGGCTCGGTCTTGACGAGCAGCAGCGCTACACAGAGATTAGTCGCTTGATTAGCGAGATAAAGCCCTCGACGGTCTACAACGTATGTCGCTGGGGGTTTCCCGGCGAGTGGGTCACGGAGGTGGCTGATTCGTGGCGTATCTCTGGCGATATAGCTGCCAATTTCGGCTCAATATGCTCCATTATTGACCTTAATGCCGACCTTTGGCCCTATTGCTCCCCGGGCCATTACAACGACATGGACATGCTTCAGGTGGGACGCGGCATGACGGAGGATGAGGATCGTGCCCACTTCACGATGTGGTGTATGATGACGTCGCCACTGCTGGCTGGCAACGACCTCACCCAGATGTCGCCAGAGACCCTCGCCATCCTTACCAACAAGGAGGTGATAGCTCTCAACCAAGATCCGCTCTTCCGCCAAGCGCGTCGCCTGAAGCAGGATGGCGACCTTGAGGTGTGGGCCAAGCCGCTGGTAGAGGAGGGGAGTGGAGAGGTTGCTGTCTGTCTCTTCAACCGCTCGTCGGAGGCTGCCCCCATATCCTTCTCGCTCGACCTTGTGGGCCTCGACCCCATGGCAGGATACACCGTTCGCGACCTCTGGGCACATTCCGACCTTGGAGCCACCACGCAGGCCACTCAGACCTTCACTGTACCCTCCCACGGCGTGGTCACTCTCCGCCTCAAGGGCACTGAACTGAGCCGCTAAACTCTCTATCCGACTTTCGACCCTCAAAAACGCGAAATCGGCGTTCTCGCGTTAAAATTTCCGAGAATCGCAAGTTCAACCCGTTTTTGAGGGTCGAAATCGTCTTTCCTTAATATGGCTATCTTCTATTGAAGTCAGTAAAGAAACCCAAAGTGCCAAAGTGGGATGAAATTGAGGGAACGATATTCGGTATCGTCGCGCACAATATAGGCATTCTCAAGACCTGACACCTGTTGCGTGCCCTTATTCCTCCCCCCCACTTCAAAAGAGTAGGCACCAACCTTGAAGTCGGTCTGGCGAGAGGCGGAGATTGGTTCTACTGGTGCTATCATCTGGCAAAAAGCGGTCTCGCGTAATGTCCCTATAGCTGGCCTCTCGTTGGAAAAGGCATAGCTCAAACAGGTATTATCCAGAAGTATCTTGTCGGGAGAGGCCACTTTTGCCAACCCCTTTACATCGAAGTGGAGGGCACGAATCACTTGCGCCTTGTTTAGATATTCTATCAAGTCGGGGAGATCGTTGCGGCTTACGTCCAGAGCACGTGCTAATTGGGAAATGTTAGGTTGAAAAGGCACCGACTGCGCTATCATATAAAACAACTTGCGCAGTTTGTTAATGGTGGCTAAGTTGAGCTTAGCATGCTGAGGTATATCCACCACTAATGAAGTGTTGACAGCCGAAGTCAGACGATCAAGAAACCCCTCCTCTACTGAGAAAGGATAATACCCTTCTCTTAGATATTGCTTGAAGAGATTCAAAGGCCGCATATCTGTTGATAATGGCGCATCGGTGGAATGTATTACTTCTTCCAAACCTCTTGGATTAACTTTTATGCCGTGACGAAGCTCTAAATATTCACGGAATGACATTCCAGCCAAATAGTATTGAAGCTTACGTCGCGACAAATCCGCACCCCCTTTTTCTAAATCCAAGATAGAGGAACCAGAGTATACCACTTGAAAGTCGGCTGTAAAGTCGTGTATCATCTTTACCTCGGCCGACCAGTTAGCATAACGATGAATCTCATCTATATAGAGTTTGCGCCCACCGTTCTTATAGAAAGTCTCAGCTACATCGATAAGAGAGTGGGAGGAGAAATATACGTCCCCTGCGTCGACATAGAGCGACGTGTTTATGTCGTCGTTGAGTTTGATATGTTGACGTAGCAAGGTAGTCTTTCCTACGCCTCTCGCACCAAGAATGGCTATGACGCGGGAATTCCAGTTAATCTGTGGCTCAAGATATCTTACAAAGCCTGTGGGGGTAATATCCAAAGCGCGATGATAGTGCTCTATGAGTTGCTCCATAACAATTTTTCTTGCAAAGATAATAAAACTGCACCATCCAAGGTGCAGTTTTTACTAAAAACTGCACCTTGGATGGTGCAGTTTTTTTCATTGATGTTTAAGAAATCGCACCACGGCGCAGCATCCTTATCGCTTTGCCGCGCCTTATGACCCACCCTCGAGGCCTTATGCTGTACATTAAAGAAAGGGGTGCATTATTTGGTGTGCGTCTGAATTTTTTGTATTTTCGCAATATAGAAGAAATATTGACTATGGAGAAGAAAAGAGTGAGATACCCTGTGGGGGAGCATGACTTCGGCGAGATACGTCGTGGTGGATTTGTCTATGTGGATAAGACAAAATATGTCCACGATCTTGTGGAGCAGGGTAAATTCATTTTCTTATCTCGTCCAAGGAGATTTGGCAAAAGTCTGCTATTGACCACCTTTGAAAGCTATTTCCTTGGGCAAAAGGAACTTTTTGAGGGAACATGGCTTGGGAAGCATGAGAATGAATGGCGGGAATATCCTGTGCTTCATTTCGATATGTCGGAGAATAGCGGCTCGGATGCTCGCTTGATGACTCTTTATCTCAACGAACGCTTAACGGAGTATGAGGAAGACTACGGTCTCCCCAACAAAGCTTATTTAGAGGATATAGGCTCAAGGTTTAGGACTTTGATACGTGGCATTTATCGTGCGACAGGTAAGCAAGTGGTGATCCTCATAGATGAGTATGATAATGGCATTCTTGAGACTCTGGATTTAAACCATCAAGAGCAAGAAGAGATGAGCAAGGTGTTGAGGGCTTTTTACAAACAGCCAAAAGCCATGACCAAGTATGTGAAGTTTTGTATGGTTACAGGCGTGGCTCGCTTTGGCAGTTACACCTTGTTTTCTGGTCCTAACAATTATCTCGACATCTCAATGATGGAGGAATATGCCGCTATATGCGGTATTACTCAGCAAGAAATACTCGACAACTTTGAGGAGGGCATATTGAGAATAGCTGAAAAATACGAGGAGACCAGAGAAGAGGCCATTGACGACTTGCGCCAGAAATATGATAGCTACAGATTTACAGAATCCCACGAATTGGTCTACAATCCTTTTAGCCTTATTTGCGCTTTTACTGAAGGCCGATTGGCTAATTATTGGGTTAAATCTGGTGTAAGCAAAGTATTTGTTAGATATTTGACAAGAAGTGAATTTGACCTTTTGGAGCTGGAGAATCTAAAGGTGACGAGAGAGAATGGAAGGAAAATATACCGACAAAGATACGATACCTTTGCTCTTCCAGACAGGCTATCTTACAATTAAAGATGTAGAATATGGTTCTCTTTATCGCTTGGGTATCCCCAATGGAGAGGTGCGTAGCGCTCTTGTAGACCAAATGTCTTCTCCTCGACCGAACGTAACATCACCTCCTTCGAATATAAAAAGGTAGGGAATGCCTCAAAACCTTCGTAAGATAGCTAACCCTACACGAGGCTCTGTCAAAATTGCATTACCTCAGCGAACCCCGTAGGGATTATTTCAAATAGCTGTAAATAATTTACCCCACCCCAAAAAACGGCCAAAGGCTCCGTTTTTTGTGGGAATGGTAAAACTGGTATCTATTTGGACCGTAAGCCTTCGGTTATTGTTGGCTTGGTGCTATTCTGCATAAATCCATTTATCGTTCTGTGTTTATGGGGCTTGTGGCTTCTAATAACCTCAATCCTGCCCTGAAACAAAGCGAAGGGTATCTGAATGAATCAGGTGTCTTTCTCTTTTTATGCTGAAAAACACACTCTGAAATAGCCCCCAATAACATTTTTTTCGTAACTTTGCACTCGATTCACAAAGCCGAAGAGTCGGCAATCAGGGAATCAACTTTCTTATGGAAAGGTGTTATTGAAATCAGCTTCCTAAATCGAACTTGGCGGTTTGAAAATGCAGTGAAGATGATTGACAATAGCACCTACATCGTAGCTAATATTCTCCACTCGCAAAGTGGCTTATATACAGCAATCGGTGTGGGGCTATTGTCTTATCTACTGCATAGGTACGCCAAGACCTGATTTAGGGATAAGACAAGATACAATCCTCACACCTTTTTTATGTAAATATATAACCGTTTCAATGGAGGATGAGAAACGCAAAAACAGCTTTTATATGAAGCAACAACTTCTTAGATTGCGGACTTTGATAGCCGTAATGATGTGCGCCCTGATGGGCTTGACTTTCGCTGCGTGCAGCGATGATGACGATGATCCCTCTGGTGGAAATATCGAGGGTAGATGGGTTTGCTCCGAAACATCTGACACCGCAGAGGGCACTTATGCCTTTCAAGTAGGAGAGACAATCAAATTTAATTCCGGCAATATCGCCATTGTCTCTTGGATTGGAGATGGGGATGAGGAGTATAAGTGGGAACTTAAAGGCAACTCTCTCTATCTTATGGAAGAAGAAGATGTGAATGATGACCACTATGTTGGGACTATCGCAATCAATGGAAACGAAATGACCTACACCTACAAATACCGAAATTGGAGAAGTGACTTATTCACATGGGAAGATACCAAAACATTCACCTCCAAGTTCAAAAGACCATAGACCAACAAAACAGCTCATATTTAGGCCTATCTACCGTGCTATATTGGTGGATAGGCTTAATTTTCATAGTCATATCCATTCAATTCGCATCAATTCACTATTTTTGCAGAAAAAAGATAGGGAGAAAGTGCCATTGCATATGCTTGATAAGCCGTTCAAAGGCGATTTCGGTTCAGACCGCTTTATTTTCGTGGGCAGTGCAACGATGTGTTTGCCGCAGATGTGCATGATGAGTGGATTATGAAAAGTTTGGATTTTTTGAGCTAGCCCTCTGACTCTAACAAGGCGATTAAGACGCGTCGGTGGACCGACGCTTAATGAGCAGCGGAGGGCCGCTGCACTGCGAAAGCTACCGCAGATAGGAAAGATGTTTTTTGCAAAAATAATAAAACTGCACCTTGGATGGTGCAGTTTTTTTCATTGATGTTTAAGAAATAGCACCACGGCGTAGCATCCTTATCGCTTTGCCGCGCCTTATGACCCCCCCTCGAGGCCTTATGCTGTACATTAAAGAAAGGGGTGCATTTTTTGGTGTGCGTCTGAATTTTTTGTATTTTCGCAATATGAATGAGCTTTATAGCTCAGCCCTATCATTTAACATCCAATGGTCATGAAGAAATTGCCCTGCGGCATTGCCGATTTTGAGACGGTAATCAAGAATGATTATTATTTCTTCGACAATAGCCATTACATCCAAAAGGTGGAAGATACCAGCTCTTTTATCTTGCTCCTGCGTCCAAGGCGTATGGGCAAAAGCTTGTTCTCCAGTATGATGATGAGCTATTATGACCTAAACAAGAAAGAGCAATTTGCTGACCTGTTTGGAGGCCTTTGGATAGGTAAGCATCCTACGCAATGGGCTAATAGATTTGTGACCCTACGTCTTGATTTTTCCAAGGTGGGGTTCAAAAGCCTTGACCAGATTCAAGTTGATTTCACTGACCATTGCGTAAGACAATTTGAGGACTTATTCAACCGTTACAGTGGGCTTTTTACCCCCGAAGAAATCGACGAAGTGTTCTATTCCCATAAACCTGAGGGAATGGTCACCTCCTTTATCAACGTCACCCGAAGGCGTGGTATTGATACATACCTCTTTATTGATGAATACGACAACTTTACCAATACTGTATTGTCAAAGCATGGGGTAAAAGCACATGAAGATTTGACTCATGGGACAGGCCTCTATCGCGAATTTTTTAAAAGCTGTAAGGATGCCTTTACTCGAATCTTTATGACTGGAGTAACCCCAGTGACCTACGATGATCTTACATCGGGCTTCAGTATAGCTACCATTATCTCGCTTTGGCCTTCATTTAACCACATTGTGGGAGTATCAGAGCCCCAACTCAGAGAAATGATAGAATATTATCGCTCACAGGGGAGAATCCATCGCTCCACAGATGAGATTGTGAGCGAAATGAAACCTTGGTATAACAACTTCTGTTTCTCGTCACGCAGTTATGGAGAGGAGGCTTCTATTTACAATACAAATATGGTGCTTTCCTATATGCAGAATATATTGGATTATGATACCACTCCCGAGCAGATGATTGATCACCAAGTGATGAGCGATTATGATAAGATTGACTTCCTAGTGCGCTCTGCTGATATAGATAGTAGGGAGAGTAGGATTGCCACGATAATGCAGATTTGTACTCAGGGATATACCACGGGAACGATTGAGCCTCAATTTCCTGCGCAGAATGTAGGGCAAAGTAAATATTTCAAGAGTATGCTCTTTTATTATGGTACACTCACCTACGGCAATCGTAATGAAAGGGGGGTGCGTAAGCTAATTGTTCCCAATAAGACAATGGGAGAATTATATCTCACCTACATGTCGGATTTGGTCAACAAGTTGGGAAGCATCTCCCATCATCAACGCGATGAATTGGATCTTGCCATAGAGAACGCAGCTTTGGAAGGGCAATGGCGCCCGATGATAGAGCAGGCAGGAGAAATATTTACGCAGTTTACAAGTGTACGCAATTCTACGCGTGGTGAGGCGGATGTACAAGGCTTTCTGAGAGGGCTCTTTTGTCTTAATGGTTATTTTGATTTATGGCCTGAACTTGAACTTAATCACGGTTTTAGCGACATATTACTCCTACCGCGCTCCCACGGCGACGAGACGGCTCTGTATAGCTACGTAATAGAAATCAAATACCTTAAGCATGAAGAACATGATATTGAAAAGGCCGTCAATGAGGCTAAGGCCCAGCTGAGACAATATATTGACGATAATCATCTTCGAGATGGCGCTCTTCTGAGATGCACCCCATTGACTCCAATCTATATCGTGGTCCATGACCGTAGATTTGTAAGATTTGACACATTGCAATTATGGTGAAAGGGCTATACGTAGAGTTATTCTTATGTTAAGTAGCTAAAAACCTACACGAGGCTCTGTCAAAATTGCATTACCTCAGCGAACCCCGTAGGGATTATTTCAAATAGCTGTAAATAATTTACCCCACCCCCAAAAAACGGCCAAAGGCCGTTTTTTGGGGGTGGGGTGGTACAATTGGTATCTAATTGTTAGCTATTGTATTCCTGCCAGCTCTTGATCTTGATGTCGTCGAGCTTGAGGGCGCAGAAAGCCTCGATGAAGGCCTTGGCCAGTCTGACGTTGGTGATGAGCGGGATGTTGTGGTCGATGGCATCACGGCGTATGCGGTAGCCGTTGGTGAGTTCGCGGCGAGTCTGGTCCTTGGGGATATTGATGATGAGGTCGAAGGCGTGGTCGGCTATCATGTCGATCACATTGTTGTCGGCCTCCTCGTCGGGCCACGATACGGGCGTACACTCCACACCATTCTTTTGGAAGAATGCAGCTGTGCCTTCAGTGCCATAGAGCTTGTAGCCATTCTTCACCAGCTCTTGTGCAGGCTCCAAAAGCTGCACCTTGCCCTTAGCGCCGCCCGAAGAGATAAGGATATTCTTCTTGGGGATTTTATAGCCCGTGGCTATCATAGAGTTGAGGATAGCCTCGTTCATGCTGTCGCCCAAACAACCCACCTCGCCAGTGGAACTCATGTCGACGCCAAGCACAGGGTCGGCGTTTGACAGACGGTTGAATGAGAATTGGGAGGCTTTCACGCCTATGCGGTCGATGTCAAACTCGCTGCGATCGGGGCGCGAATAGGGAGCGTCGAGCATGATGCGAGTGGCGGTCTCGATGAGGTTGCGCTTCAGAATCTTGCTGACGAAGGGGAAGGAGCGCGACGCGCGGAGGTTGCACTCTATCACCTTCACCTCGCGGTTCTTGGCCAAGAACTGAATGTTGAAGGGACCCGAGATGTTGAGCTCGGCAGCTATGCGGCGAGCTATCTTCTTAATCTGGCGCACGGTGGAGAAGTAGATATGCTGGGCTGGGAATACCATTGTGGCGTCGCCTGAATGCACACCGGCGTATTCGATATGCTCCGAGATGGCGTATTCTACTATCTCGCCCTTGTCGGCCACGGCGTCAAACTCTATCTCCTTCGTGTCTTGCATAAACTGACTCACCACCACGGGATAGTCCTTGCTCACCTCGGTGGCCATCTCCAAGAAGCGCTCCAGCTGCTCGTCGTTGTAGCATACGTTCATGGCGGCGCCCGAAAGCACGTAGCTGGGACGCACAAGTACCGGGTAGCCAACCTCGCTGACAAACTCCTTGATATCGTCAATCGACGTCAGTGCACGCCAAGCAGGCTGGTCAATACCCAGCTTGTCGAGCATGGCCGAAAACTTGTCGCGATTCTCTGCGCGGTCAATGTCGACAGGCGATGTGCCCAGCACTGGCACACCCTGTCGGTGGAGCTTCATGGCCAGATTGTTGGGAATCTGTCCACCCACCGATACCACCACTCCGCGAGGCTGCTCAAGGTCGATGACGTCGAGCACGCGCTCCATCGACAGCTCGTCGAAGTAGAGGCGGTCACACATATCGTAGTCGGTCGACACAGTCTCTGGGTTGTAGTTGATCATTATCGACTTGTAGCCGAGCTTGCGGGCAGTGTTGATGGCGTTGACCGAACACCAGTCAAACTCCACCGACGAGCCAATGCGGTAAGCGCCCGATCCGAGCACGATGACCGACTTCTCATTCTTGTACCACTCTATGCTGTGGGGCTGAGGCTTGAGGCACGTCTGACGCCATTCCTCGGTGGTCTTGGCGTCGGCATTGGTGGGCTCTACCTCGCCAAGGTAGGTGAAGTAGAGATAGTTGGTGAGCTCTGGATGCTCGCCGCCGACGGTCTCTATGCGGCGCACGGTGGGGAGGATGCCGCGCTGCTTGCGTTCGCGGCGCACTTCGAGGTTGGCCTTCTCCATGTTGCCCGTAGGCTTGAGCACAAAGCGTGCTATCTGGAAGTCGCTGAAGCCAGCGGCTTTCACCTCGCGCATCTTCTCGTCGGAGATTTCTTCGAGGCTATTGTAGGTGAGGAGTTCGTTCTTGAGGTCGACGATATGCTTCATGCGCTCAAGAAACCACTTGTCGATCTTCGTCAACTCTTCTATGCGCTCCACGCTGTAGCCCTCTTCGAGAGCTTGGGCAATGGCAAAGATGCGCAGGTCGGTGGGGTTGGCAAGCTCCTTATCGAGGTCGTCAAAGCGCACGTGGTCGTTGCCCACAAAGCCGTGCATCCCCTGGCCTATCATGCGCAGTCCCTTCTGGATCATCTCCTCAAAGGAGCGACCTATCGACATGATTTCGCCCACCGACTTCATCGATGAGCCTATCTGGCGGCTGACGCCGGCAAACTTCGTCAAGTCCCAGCGAGGTATCTTGCATATCATGTAGTCGAGCTGCGGAGCCACGTAGGCCGAGTTGGGGGTGCCCATCTCGCCTATCTGGTCGAGGGTGTAGCCCAGAGCTATCTTGGCGGCTACGAAGGCCAAGGGATAACCAGTGGCCTTGGAGGCGAGGGCCGAGCTGCGCGAGAGGCGGGCGTTGACCTCGATGATACGGTAGTCGCCGGTCTGGGCGTTGTAGGCAAACTGTATGTTGCATTCGCCTACGATATTGAGATGGCGCACACACTTGACGCTTATCTCTTGCAGGAATTTCACTTGGTCGGCCGTAAGCGAGCAGGTAGGAGCCACTACGATCGACTCGCCAGTGTGGATGCCCAGGGGGTCGAAGTTTTCCATCGAGGCCACGGTGAAGCAGTGGTCGTTGGCATCGCGTATCACCTCAAACTCTATCTCCTTCCAGCCCTTGAGGCTCTCCTCTACGAGAATCTGGGGAGCAAAAGTGAAGGCACTCTCTGCTATCTCAATAAAGGTCTTTTCGTCGGGGCAGATGCCAGATCCGAGACCTCCCAGGGCGTAGGCCGAGCGTATCATCACGGGGTAGCCTATGCTTTGCGCTGCCTTGAGGGCATCCTCCATATTGGTGACAGCATGGCTCACAGGAGTCTTCAGGTGGGCTTGGTCGAGCTTCTTGACGAAGAGGTCGCGGTCCTCAGTGTCCATGATAGCTTCAACCGACGTGCCAAGCACCTTCACGCCATATTTCTCCAGCGTGCCGTTGCGAAATAGCTCGGTGCCGCAGTTGAGAGCTGTCTGCCCTCCAAAAGCCAGCAGGATACCGTCGGGGCGCTCCTTCTTGATAATCTCGGTGACGAAGTGGGGGGTGACTGGCTGAAAATAAACAGTGTCGGCAATACCCTCGCTCGTCTGTATCGTGGCGATATTGGGGTTTACCAACACTGAACTAATGCCTTCTTCGCGCAGAGCCTTCAGGGCTTGCGAACCGGAGTAGTCAAACTCTCCTGCTTGGCCTATCTTGAGGGCGCCGGAGCCGAGCACCAACACCTTGCTAAGTTTGGGTTTCATAGGGGTATATGTGGTTTTGATGGTTTTTCTATCGCAAAGTTACAAAAATAACCTTATCCATCTCTCAGCCTTGACTAAAATTTCATTAATAGGCACAAAACAAAAAAAGGGCAGAAAGCCTCGCGTAGCTTTCTGCCCATTATGGGGATGGTGACGAATGGCAAGAGAGGGGGCTTAAACGTAGCCGCGGATGATGCCTCGCTTAGAATTGCGCACAAAGAGGATTATCTCGTCGCGCTCTTTGGTGGCGGGGAGCTCGGCCTCGATGCGCTCCACGGCGTCGGTGTTGTTGAGGCCTGAGAGATAGAGATAGCGATAGATCTCCTGGATGTCGCGTATCATCTCGCTGGAGAAGCCACGGCGACGCAGACCGATGGAGTTGACACCCGCATACGCAATGGGTTCGCGCGCGGCCTTGACATAGGGTGGAATATCTTTGTTGACAAGGGCGCCTCCCTGTATCATCACGTGAGGGCCTATATGACAAAACTGATGGACGAGCGTACCACCGCCGATGACGGCATAGTTGTCGACCACCACCTCGCCAGCTATCTGGGTGGCGTTTGACATGATGACGTTGTCGCCCACCACACAGTCGTGAGCCACGTGGCTATAGGCCATTATCAAGCAGTTGTTGCCCACCACGGTCTTACCTTTGGCGGCTGTGCCACGGTTGACGGTGACACATTCGCGCAGCGTGGTGTTGTCGCCTACGATGGCAAGGGTATCCTCGCCTTTAAATTTCAAGTCTTGAGGTATGGCACCCACTACAGCTCCGGGAAAGATGGTGCAGTTCTTGCCGATGCGGGCTCCCGACATGATGGTGACATTGCTGCCGATGCGGGTGCCTTCGCCTATCTCCACATTCTCCTCGATAGTCACAAAGGGGTCGATTACCACGCTGGGGGCTATCTTAGCTGCAGGGTGTATGTAAGCTAAAGGTTGTTTCATTTATATGGTTGTTGGGGTTGTTGGAGTTGTTGGGGGTTGTTTCCGAGGGGATTATTTGTTTTTGATAATCTGTGCCATAAACTCACATTCCGACACTATCTTCTCCCCCACGAAAGCGTAGCCCTTCATCACGGCGCAACCGCGGCGCAGCTCGGTCAAGAACGACACATGGAAGATAAGGGTGTCGCCCGGGACAACCTTCTGACGAAACTTCACATTGTCAATCTTCATAAAGTAGGTGGAGTATTCCTCGGGGTCTTCAAGGGTGGAGAGCACGAGCAGGCCGCCGGTCTGTGCCATAGCCTCAATCTGTAGCACACCAGGAAGCACTGGCTCCTGTGGGAAGTGGCCTTGGAAGAAAGGCTCGTTGGCAGTGATGTTTTTCACGCCTACTATATGATGGTCGCTCTTCTCAATCACCTTATCCACGAGCAGGAAGGGGTAGCGGTGGGGGAGGAGTTCGCGTATACGGTTGTTGTCCATCACAGGCTCTACGTTGGGGTTGTAGATGGGTGCCTGTATGTCTTGGCGCTTAATCTCGCGGCGTATCTGCTTGGCAAAGCGCGAATTGATGGTGTGGCCCGGACGGATGGCTATCACCTTGCCTTTGAGCGGACGCCCGATGAGGGCCAAGTCGCCCATGACGTCCATCAGCTTGTGGCGCGCTGGCTCGTTGTCGTTGCGCAGCGGGCAGTCTTGGATGTATCCAAAGTCGCTCACTTCCTTGTGGGGCACGCCCATCAGGTCGGCAAGGTGGTCGAGTTGGCTCTGAGCCATGGGTGAGTCGTAGATCACCACGGCGTTCTCCAGATCGCCACCCTTGATGAGGTTGGCTTGGAGCAGGGGCTCTATCTCGCGCACGAAGACAAACGTGCGGCTACCAGCTATCTCCTTAGTGAAGTCCTCTACACGCTCCAGCGAGGCGTATTGGTTGGAGAGGATAGGCGAGTCGTAGCGCACCATCACGTCGATGCTAAAGTCGGCGTCGGGGAGCACCACGATGGAGGCGCCTGTCTCATCGTCGCGCACCTCAATCTTCTGCTTGACGATATAAAACTCCTTGTTGGCTTTCTGCTCTACGAGCCCTACGCTCTCTATGGCCTCACAGAAGGGGAGGGCGCTGCCGTCGAGGATAGGCATCTCGGGACCGTCGAGGCGGATAAGGCAGTTGTCTACGCCAGCAGCGTAGAGGGCTGCCATGGCGTGTTCGATAGTGCTGACAGTCACCTCGCCGCGGCCTATCACTGTGCCACGATTGGTGGCAATGACGTTTTCGGCTACAGCGTCGAGGATAGGCTCACCCTCAAGGTCGGTGCGCTGTATCTTGTAGCCATGGTTGTCGGGGGCAGGGAGAAATTCTGCGTTGATTACTTTGCCGGTGTGGAGGCCTTTGCCCTTGAGGCTGAAAGGCGCGTTGAGCGTGAGCTGCTTCATCGTGTGGGTGGTGGTGGAGGAGGTTGATTGGTTTTCTTTTGTTGGGGGGATATGGGGTCGACGCTGCTAAGCAGCGTCGCACAGTGGTAGGCTTGGGGGCTCGGAGGCTTGTGGGCTGAGCTTGGGCTTTAGGATTTAGGCTTGGCGCGGAAGGCGCGTACTATCTCGGGGAGATACTTGAGAGCGGCCACTTGGCGTCCAAAGTCGGTCATGGGCTGTGGTGGCGAGCCTATCATGCGCTGGTCAGATGGTATGCTCTTGGGCACGCCGCTTTGAGCACCGAGCTGCACGCGGTCGCCGATAGTGATGTGGCCCGAGATACCCACCTGTCCGCCAAACATGCAGTGGCTACCAACCTTCGACGAGCCAGCCACGCCGCATTGCGAGGCCATGACGGTCCATTCGCCCACCTCGCAATTGTGGGCTATCTGGATGAGGTTGTCGAGTTTCACTCCGCGATGGATCTTGGTGGCGCCCATCATGGCGCGGTCGATGGTGGTGTTGGCGCCTATCTCTACGTCGTCGTCGATGACCACTACGCCCATCTGGGGTATCTTCTCGTAGCCACCTTCTACGGGCGCAAACCCAAAGCCATCGGAGCCTATCACCGCTCCAGCATGGATGATGCATCGCTGGCCTATCTTGCAGCCCTGATACACCTTCGCTCCTGGGTAAAGGACGCTATGGGCGCCTATCTCTACGCCGTCGCCCACATAGGCTTGGGGATAGATCTGAGCCCCAGCGCCTATCTTGGAGCCGCGCCCTATATATGCAAAAGCCCCTACGTAGGCGTCGGCGGGAATCTCTACGCCCTCGGCGATAAATGAGGGCTGCTCCACACCGTGCCGCGGGGGCGTCAGCATCTCTTGGACCATGGTCAGCAGGCGAGCTATGGTGGCATAAGGGTCATCGACGCGTATGAGGGTAGTCGTGACGGGCTCTTCTGCTACAAAGTCGCGCTTCACCAACACGGCCGAGGAGGCGGTGGTGTAAATATGATGGGTATATTTTGGATTTGCCAAGAAGGAGATGGCGCCTGGGCGCCCCTCCTCTATCTTGGCAAAATCGTTTATCATTACATCGCCGTTGCCCTCAATGTCGCCATTGACAAGGGCGGCTATTTGTTTGGCCGAAAACTCCATTGCAGTCTTTATCTCTATGATAGTCTGATTCAGACTACAAAGTTGAGAAAAAAAATTCACATTTCGGCTATTTTAGTGCAAAAAGTGTCATCTGACCATCACTTTGCGACCATTTACCACGTAAATGCCCTTGCGCAGGCCCTCAAGAGCGCTTTTATCGGCGGTCTCCATCACCTTTATGCCTTGCAGATTGTAGACGGTGAAGTGGCTTGCAGCGTCGGCCTCGATTGTGGTGATGGCTGCGTTGTAGGCCAGAGGATAGTGAAGCTCAAGGAAAGAGTCGCTGTAGGTGGTGACGTTGCCCTCCACGAGCTGCCCCAACTGGTCGTAGGCGCGCAGGGTGATGACGAGTTGGTCCGCGATGCTCTCCATGTAGGCCTTGCTGAGGGTCAGCGTCCACTGGGTGGAGTAGCCTCCCTCGGCGTCGTCATCATCGGCCACGAGGCTCTCCACAGCGCCTGCTATTGCCGAGGCAACGACCAGCTCCACCACACCGTCATATTTGAAGGTGAAGACGCGCTGGTCGGCGGTGGCGAGCGTCGTGCCATCGGCGGGGTCAACGCTGTCGAGCACGAAGACGCTGAGGCTTACTGTGGCCGTGGTGCCTGTCCAGCTGAAGGTTTCGCTGCCCAGAGGCTCGGTTGTCGTGGCGTCTTCGTAGGCTGTGAAGGTGATGTCGTAGGCGATGCGCGAGTAGAAGGTCAGGGCCTCCTCCAGGTCTACATAGTAGCTGGCATCGTCGTCGCGGGTCATATCGCCCGAGACCATTACCTCGTCATTGTCGGTGTTGAGGATGCTGTAGCTTACGCGCAGGTCGGGATTTGTGCGTCCCTTGTTGGTGCGGATGGTGATGCGGTCGCCAGCCTTCAGGCTTGCTATCGACGAGCCATCAGCAGGGTCGCAGTAGGTGACGACAAAGCCGTTGTAGCGAGCCACCACGTCGCCTGAATGGTCGTAGCCGTCGGTAGAGCCTATGATGTTGAGGCTCACCTTGATATTCTTGCCCGAGGTAATTTCGTCGGTGAGAGGCACGAGGATAGTCACTTCGTCATCGTCCTCAGGGGTGATGGTAAGCTCGGCGAGCTCCATAAAGATGTCGAGGTCAGAGCCGTCGGCTTTCTCGCCGGTAATCTTCACGCCGTCGTAGACCAAGCCTTCCACACCGCGCACCCATATCTCCAGCTGGTCATAGCCGGCGAGCTCCGAGCCGTTGGAGGGATAGAACTGGCAAGCCACATCGATGTATTCCAGCAGGGAGTAGGCAGGAGCAAAGCCAAAGGTGCCCATGGTGCCTTGCCCTGGGCTGTAGACGAGCGAGCCATCGGCAGCGTATATGGGACCAACCTTTATCGACACGTATTCCTGCAGTGTGCCAGTTGATGTCATGTTGTCGGGGGTGCGGAGCTTGCCCGAGAAGTCAAAGGTGACGCTTGCCCCCTCGGCCGTGGAGTACATGGTCTCGGTGTAGTAGGCCCCTTCGCCGCCCTCCATGTCGCCGTAGCCAAAGGTGAGCTTGATGGGCTCGGCCGTTGAGAGGTCGCCGTCGAAGGTGAGCTTGAGGATGGCTGCCTCGTCGCCGGGCGAGAAGTAGGAGTAGAAGATGGCAGGCACTTGCTCGGCCACGAGTTGCAAGGGACGAGTGGCTGCTGTGTACTGTACGCTATACACTCCATTGCTGCCAAAGAGCTGGCCTTCACTGTTGGTGATGCCTGTGAGGGTGAAGGTCACCGTCTCGCCACCCGAGAGTAGCCCGTTGGCATACCAGGTGACAAAGGTGTCCTTGTAGGGTATGGAGATAGTCTTGTTGGTAGAGGCTGTGATGGGCGACACGGCCACCACGGTCTGTCCTACGGCGATGGTGGCGCTCTCCACGATCACCTTCTGGTTGAAGGTGATGTCGACGTAGTCGTAGCCAGCCGATGACAGCTCTTCGCTGAGGTCGGGGTAATGGTCGGTTACCTCGATGGCGTTTACCATCTCCAGCAGCAGGTAGCTGGAGTTGAGGTTGAAGCCAGTGTAGAGATAATAGGTGCTGTCAGCCTCGACGGGATACTGGTTCATAGTACCGTTGGAGGTAGAACCAACGTATGTGCGGTCTACTGCCTGGGAGTGGTTGGCATCATAGTAGAGATAGGGGTCGCCGTCCACTTGGAGGATGCCGCTCTCAGGGGCCACGAAGGTGGCGGTGACGGAGGCCATCGATGTGAGGTCATACTTCACGCCGAGCTCTATCTGGCCGAGGTCTTGGGCTGTGGAGCTCATGGCTGTTGCCAGCATGGCGGTGGCAAGGGAGGCGAAAAGGTGGGTTTTCTTCATAAGGGGGTAAGGGGTCAGTAGGGGGTTGATAATCAGAATAGGGCTGGCGCCCCGCGAGGGATGCCAGCCCTGGTATAGTGTGAGTTGAACGTGTCAACGTCGGAAGGTAAGATTAGCGCACGAGCACCTTCTTGCCGTTGATGATATAGAAGCCAGGAGCGAGGCTCTTGAGGGCGTCAGCGTTGGCTGAGCGGAGCACTTCCATACCCTGCATGTTGACTACGCGGTAGCTGCTCTTGCTGTCGCCAAGGATCGAGCTGATACCGGTAGCGGTAGTGATGTAGTAGGTGAGAGTGGTTTCTTCACATTCCCAACCTTCGGTGAAGAAGAAGCCAGCGGGGATGATGACGTTGTAGGTACCAATCTCGGTAGCATATTGGCCAAGGTTGATGCTGCAGCCCTTGATGAGACCGTTAGCGTCTTCAACGATACCTTCTGCATTCAAGAGAGAGGAATCCTCAATCTTAGCTACGATTTCAGCAGTTACGTCGGCTGTAGTCTTGGTAATGGTGATGTAATTGTGTGAGAAGCCATTGAAGAACCCAACTTCGGTCGAGCAGTTAACGGTGATTTCTACAGCTTCGAGATCGTCGGCAGCATAGGTGAGGCCAGCAGCAGGATTAGCTTCGATGCTGTAGTTCTTCTCGGTGATGATATAGTCGCAGGTGATAGCGCCGAGAGCGGTGCCGTCAACGAGGAAGTAGCCAGCGGGGATGTTGAGAGTGTAAGTGCCGGGGGCGCTCCACCGTTCCTCAAAGTAGAGGTAGATCACGTCGCCCATAACGCCTACGCTTTCGCAAACGTCAACCTCTTCGCCACCAACAGAGAGTGTGGGATTGCCTACAGAGTTGTCGTAGGTGAGAGTGCCTTCTTCTGCGCTAACTGCGATTTGGCCGTTGAGGATAGCTACTTCACCGGGAGCGGGGTCAAGGGTCAGGCCTTGGAGGTCAGCTTCTACAGCGCCGGTAACAGTGATGGTATTCCATACCATAGTGTTGGCGTAGGTGGTATACTGTTCGCCAATGATGCAGTAGCCTTCGGGAATGAATACTACATAGTCGCCAGGGGTGCTTACCTCAGGGAAGGTAATCTTAACGGTGGTGTATTCGCCTGTGGTAACGAGTTCGGGTGTGCCTTCAGCAACGGTGTCAAGACCGCTCATGATCTTAGCAGTAACATCATTGTTCTCGTTGTAGCTCACATCCATACCGTCGTAGGACAGAACTACTGTGCTCAGGGTGGCTACGCTTGCTCCATCAGCTGGGTTGGTAGTGAGGTCCAAGGTTTCCTTAACGGCTTCTTTAATTGTGAAGTAACCATAATATTCAGCATTTGCTTCGCCATTTACGAGGAAGTAGCCAGCTGGGATATAATAGTAATAGCTTCCAGGTTCGGTGATTACTTCATCCCAAGAGTAGTACCAGTTGCAACCCATATCGTAAGCTGTGAGGTCTTCGATAGCGCCAGAGTTGGGATCGATGTCTACGAGAGTCTCATAGGTAGAATAGTCGCATACATAGATGTCGCTTTTGCAGTCAGGATTGATCTCAAAGGCTTGGTCGCAAACAGCCATTAGATAGTTGCAGTCCTCAACAACACCGTCGGGGTAGTAGGTGAGTTGAACGTCTGCGATGGTATAATGGAGCACGATAGCATCGCAATTGGCATCAGAAATGAGGAAATAACCTTCAGGAACGGTTACGGTGTAAGCGCCCCCTGCGGAAACTGTGGTGTTAAAATTGGCTTGCCAATTTTGTAGCCATAGTAATCTTCAATGTTGTCAGCTTCAGCGCCAACAGCGATGGTGGCAACTACTTCATTAGTAGCGTCATCTACACATTGAATAGGAGTAGCGCAGTCGGCGTTAACTACAAGGTCAGATGCCATCACTTGCAAATAGTAGATAGATGATACAGCACCTTCCTCAGGATAAACATACACTTCAGCTGCGTTTGCAGCGGCGGTACCGGCGAGGGCAAGCGCTGCTGTAAGCATACACTGGTAGAATTTCTTCATGGGTAGTTTGTTTTAGTTAATAATTAGGGTTTATTTATACGGCAGCAAATTTAATAACATTTTGTCAGCTTTCCCAAACTTTTTAATAAAAAAATAAATATTTATTCCCAATCTCTCTTTCTGACGACAAATCGATACACCCTCCGCGGCAGCTATGTAGTGCGGCGCCCTCCGCCGCCCATGTTTAGCGGCTGCCTCACCCGCCGTGGTGGCCATAGCCGCAAACCCTAATGGGCGGTTGGGCGAGGCCGCCCAACCTACTATGTCGCCTGACCGGAAAAGAAAGCCGCAGCTGATTATCAATCATCTGCGGCTTCCTCTGCGTGGTGTCACCAGGAATCGAACCGGGGACACAAGGATTTTCAGTCCTTTGCTCTACCAACTGAGCTATGACACCATCG
>JAJBVL010000021.1 GCA_020859845.1 Bacteroidales bacterium | reverse complement strand
CGTGGCCTATATAGGGTGGTTTGTGAGCAAGTAGAGGGCGTGCTTTTTCCCAAATGGGGGAAGGGGAAAAGGGAATGAAGAAAAAAATTTCAATAAAATAAAATCAGTAAAGAAAATTATGAAAAAGTTTTTGATTTTCTGCGTGGCAGCGTTGTCGATGATGGCAATGCCAGCATGTTCGAGCAGCGACGATCCAGATCCCAACAACAACGACAATGGCCAGACAACGGTAGAGTCGAAGGACCTTGACTACACCTCCGACAATGCAAAGAGCTGGGGCAACTACATGGTGCAGGTAGCCTCCCTCCTGAAGAAGGACGCCACTCAGCTCTATCAGGCTTGGGCCGTGAGCTACAACGGTGGCAATAGCTATGCTGATCAGTTTAAGAACCAAGAAGCCACCGCTGGCTACTCGTCGGCAGCCGACTGCGTAAGCGAAATCATCGAGAAGTGTATGGAGATAGCCAATGAGGTGGGTACTGCCAAGATCGGCGACCCCTACAATCTCTACATCAGTGGCAAGACCGAGGAAGCCCTCTACGCTGTAGAGTCATGGTATAGCTGGCACTCGCGCGATGACTACACCAACAACATCTACTCGATACGCAACGCTTATTATGGCTCGCTCGACGGCACAGTGGCCGACGCTTCGCTCTCGGCTCTGATGGCTGCCAACAATCCCGATATCGACAACCAAGTGAAGACCGCAATCGCCGACGCGGCGCAGGCCATACAAGACATACCACAGCCTTTCCGCAACAATATCAACTCGTCGGAGGCTCGTGTGGCCATGACTAAATGCTCCGACCTCGAGGACCTTCTCGACAAGACCCTCAAGCCTGCCGCCGTGGCTCTTGGCTCTACAGTGCTTCAGCCAGTAGTGGAGCGCTATGTGGACTATGTGGTAGTGCCTACCTACAAAGACCTCATGGAGAAAAACGAGAAGCTCTACAATGTAGTGATGACCTTCTATGCTTCGCCTTCCAACGCCAACTTTGAGGCCGCCTGCGACGCTTGGCTCGTGTCGCGCGAACCGTGGGAGAAGAGCGAAGCCTTCCTCTTCGGTCCGGTTGACGCTATGGGCCTTGACCCCAACATGGACAGCTGGCCTCTCGACCAAGACCAGATAGTGCAGATCCTCAACTCGGGCAAGTATGACGACCTCGACTGGACCGATGGCGACGACGACGAAGAGGTAGAGGCCAAGCAAGGCGTGCGTGGCTTCCACACCCTCGAGTTCCTTATCTTCAAGGATGGCAAGGCTCGCACTGTGAAATAATCCTCTTCTCCTGTCTCCCTTAGGATGAACACATGATAGCTCGAAGTTCATTTGTTAGATTCCTCGTCATGGCTGTCGTTGCAGGCGCGTGTGGTGCCTGCGACGATAGCGATGGCTTGGACGTACTCGACATAGAGGTGCCCGATGGATATGCATTATCGGCCGGGACCTCTACCTTGTTTCTCAACTCATCTGTGGCCTACGATACAGAGGCCTCATGGGTGAGCGGCAACTACCTGACGCGCTTCACTCGCGGCGACAAACTCTACGATGATAGCCGCACGGCCTCCAACGGCCTCGGGCCCGTATATGCTGGCTACTCCTGCGGTAGCTGTCACCGCAACGCTGGGCGCACACGCCCGGCGCTCTGGAACGATGGTGGCTCGGGCCCTTACGGATTCTCGGCAATGCTGGTCTACGTGTCGCGCAAGAATGGAGCCTTTTTCAAGGACTATGGCCGTGTGCTCCACGACCAGAGCATCTATGGCGTGGAGGCCGAGGGCAAGCTCAACGTCACTTGGCACTACGAAGAGGGTGCCTTCCCCGACGGCGAAACCTATGAGCTATGCCGCCCTGAATATACCATTACCAACTGGTATGCCGACTCCATCAGCCCCGACGACCTCTTCTGCACCGTACGCATACCGCTGCGCCATGTGGGCCTGGGCCAGATGATGTCGCTCGACCCGACGGAGATTGAAGCTCTGGCAGCTAAGAGCAACTATCCAGAGTATGGCATCAGCGGACGCGCCAACTATATCACGGAGCGCGGAGTGAAGTCGCTCGGTCTGTCGGGCAACAAGGCCCAGCATGCCGACCTCACCGTAGAATTGGGATTTTCTTCCGACATGGGCGTCACCAACAGCCGCTACCCCGAGGAGATATGTCGCGGCCAGATTCAGGTCAACCAAGGCTCTATGATGGGCCTCAGCTATGACCAGCTCGACATCTCCACTGAGGACATGGAGGATGTAGACCTATATATGCAATCGCTGGGTGTGCCGGCCCGAAGGAACGTCAACGACGCGACTGTGCAGCGTGGCGAGCAGATGTTCTACCAAGCAAAGTGTCATCTCTGCCACGTTGTGACGCTCCACACACGCCCTCGCGGCTCCACACTGCTCAACGGCACCCAACTCCCTTGGCTCGGCAGCCAGACCATACACCCCTATAGCGACTTCCTGCTCCACGACATGGGCTCGGAGATAATGGGCGTGGGACTCAACGACAACTACGTCTCTGGGCTGGCTCGTGGCAACGAATGGCGCACCACGCCTCTCTGGGGCATAGGCCTGCAAGAGAAGGTCAATGGCCACACCTACTTTCTCCACGATGGCCGAGCACGCAACTTCACCGAAGCTATACTCTGGCATGGTGGCGAAGGCGAGGCATCCAAAAACCTCTTCAAAAAGATGGACAAGACCGACCGCGACGCCCTGATTGAATTCCTCAAGTCGCTCTGACCCTTCTTGTCCCTTCACCCCTCTTCCCCTTTGGAGGACCCCTCCCCTGGAGAATCCCCTTTCATCCACAATCTCAACCCGAATCTCAACCAATGAACAGAATCCTACTCTCAATAGCTTGCCTGCTGGCCATAGCCATGCCAGCAATGGCTCAATATGACGAGGACACCGAAAATGGAGTGGTGTCGCTCGCCGGTCGTCAAGGCTTTACCTTCGAGACGCGCAATGGCGACTTCCTTTTCAAGCCTTACCTGCTGGTGCAAGGCAGTTTCAACTACAACTACTACGACGACGAAGGCCTCGACGCCGCATACAATCAAGACAACGTGGCCAACTCTGGCTTTGCCATCCCCTATGCCGTTCTCGGCTTCACTGGCAAGGCATTCAAGATAGTGACCTTCAACCTCTCGATCAATGCTGCTGCCTCGGGTGGCAACCTGCTGCAGCAAGCGTGGGCCGACATTCAACCCAAGGCTGCCTTTGGGGTGCGCTTCGGTAAGTTTAAGACTCCCTTCTCTCATGCCTATCTGACTACCCTGGGCGAAACCCTCATGCCAGCCATGCCTCTCTCATTAGTCACCGACGTCATCATGCCATATTCGCTCAACGCAGTCACGCCACATATCGGCACAGGCTTTGACCTCGGTGTGGAGGTACACGGTCTGCTCAAAAACCGCTGGGGCTACCAGGTGGGTATCTTCAACGGCACTGGTGCCTCGGTCAATACAGCAACGAAAACTCTTAGCGACGACTGGCACATCCCCTCGCTGCTCTATGCCGCTCGCTTCACATATATGCCCCACGGCGTGATGCCTCAGACGCAGGGCAATCCTCATCAGTTGGGTCTTAACAAGATGCTCATCGGTGTGTCAACATCTATTAATGTAGAGAGCGAGAACGAGAGCACCAACGACTTCCGCCTCGGCGGCGAGTTTGCCTGGATGTACCATCGCCTCTACATCGGCGCCGAAGCCTACTGGATGCATGTAGGCTTTACCAAGCGCCAGAAGATCGACCGCTCATTTAACTACTGGGGAGGCTACATACAGGCTGGCTACTTCGTCACCGATCGCCTCCAGCCTGCTCTGCGCTACGACCTTATGGACCGCAACGGTACAGATAAGGGAGGCCTACTAAACGCCCCTGCCGTGGGCATCAACTATTATTTCCCTGAGCTCAACATCAAGCTCCAGGCAATGTATCAATACCTGGGGCGCACGGGCCATGACAGGCAGCTCGACCGCGACGAAGACAATCTCGGCTTAGCCAAGCATCAGGCGATGGTGATGGTACAATACACATTCTAATCCCTCACGCCTATGAGACTGAATTTAACAGCCATGCTTACCTGCCTGGCTCTGGCGGCGATGGCGCTCAGCTCATGCGACGAAGGTCGGCTTTACGAAGGTGAGACCGACAGCAGCCGCGACGGGCGCATCGTCAAGGTGACAGGCACTTGGCGCGGTGCCACCCAATGGGCCGACGGCTACTCGGTGGCGATAGCTGGCTTCTCCGATAGCGAGTATGCCGACATCTCCAAGAATCTGCAAGATGGCTCCACGGTGCTCTCGGGTATCGACGACGAAGTGGAGACAGTGGAGGTGTGTGTCATCAACCGCCTGCGCAAGCGCATCGCCACCTTTGCCACCCTCTCCATAGCCGACGCCAAGGCCAACGACACTGTGCGTTGGGACCTTGGAGAGCTGAATACGTCAATGTTTGAGGCCCTACAGCAAAAAGTTTTCAATACAACGTGTGCAAATTGCCACGGAGGTAGTAACTTTGCAGCTGCAAACCTTTATCTCACCCAGGGGAAGAGCTACGCGAGCCTCGTCGACGTGGATTCGGAGCTTTTCCCAGAGATGAAGAGAGTATTGCCGGGGAGCGCTGAGGGGAGCTTGATGTATCAGATCCTCTCCACCGACGCCTCTTCATCGTGGGCTTACGACCACTCGGTAGAGGTGGTCGACGAATCGACCCTTCAACTTATTGCATCTTGGATTGACAATGGAGCACTGGAATAACACATTAGAAGTAGACACTGCAATGCGATATCGCACATATACATACCCTTCGCTATCCACACAAGCCCGTCTGGCGCGTCTTGTCCCAGAGGGTGGCGTGGCCGAGTACAACATGATGGTGACTGTCACCGACGCCTGCCTCCCCTTTGCCCTGCAGCTGGAAGCGGTGGAGGAGACGCTGCGCCTCGTGAGAACCACGCTGCCGCCAAGCGTCGTGCCGGTGTTTAAGCGCTACTTTCTCAGCGACGCCGCCAATCAGCATGGCCTCCTGCCCGAGGACGAGCCCTGCGCGGTGTCGGTGGTGGAACAAGCGCCCCTCAACGGCTCGAAGATAGCCTTGTGGATATGGCTGCAGCAGGATATGACCTTGACCCACCACGACAACGGCCTCTATGAAGCTGCCCACGGCGAGTATCGCCATCTGTGGCGCGGCAGCATGGCTGCGCCGGGTTTGCAGTCGGAGGTGGCTACGATGGCTATCTTCGACGAGTATAAAGTGGGCTTGGAGAAATCTCAAGCCTCGCTGAAGGACAACTGTGTACGCACATGGCTCTTTGTGCAGAATGTCGATGTCAACTACGGCGGAGTGGTACGTGGCCGCAACGAGGTGTTTCGTTGCTCGGGCTTGACCCCCGACACCCACTTCATAGCCTCTACGGGAATTGCCGGACGCCACCCCAACAAAGACGTCACCGTAGAGATGGACGCTTACGCCGTGGCCCCGCTGAAGGAGGGACAGATGAGCTATCTCTACGCACGCGACTTCCTCAACCCCACCATGGAGTATGGCGTGGCCTTTGAACGCGGCGCATGCGTGGACTATGGCGACCGTCGCCACGTGTTTATCTCGGGGACCGCGAGCATCAACAATCGTGGCGAGGTGATGCACGAAGGCGATGTGCACCGTCAGGCCGACCGTATGCTGGCCAATGTAGAGGCTCTGCTCTCGGAGGCAGGATGTGGCCGCGACGATATGGCGTATATCATTCTTTATCTGAGGGATATCGCCGACTACAAGGCGATGGCCTTGAAGTTTGATGCTTTGTTCCCCAAGGTGCCGATTGTCATTGTCCATGCGCCAGTGTGTCGCCCTGGCTGGCTGATAGAGATGGAGTGTATGGCGATGCGCGAGGTAGACAATCCCGCCTATGCGCCGCTTTAAATACGCTATACTCACACTGTGGACTGCCATGACTCTGTTCTTGGCAGTCTCTACTTTTTTATCTCCAGAGATATATGGGGGCTGGTGGATGATAGCTGGTTGGGGAGCCATCGGCGCGATGCTTGCATGGGCTATGGTGGCCACTCGCATGTGGCGGCGGCTCCCCTCGCTCGTGCTTCATGCTTCGCTGCTGCTGATTCTTGCCGGAGGGCTCTTCACATGGCTGATGGGTGAGCGTGGACGCCTGCCGCTCTATCCAGGCGAGGAAGTCAGAGCCTATGCCACCCTCGACGGACGCCTCAAGCCCTTGGCCGAGCCCATACGATTAGACACCTTCGAGGTGAGCTATTACCCGGGAGCAGTGGCGCCGCGTCAATACACCAGTCGCCTCACGATAGGAGAGCGCCGGGTGGAGGTGGCTGTCAATCATCCTGTGACGATAGGCACCATGATGCTCTATCAAGAGTCGTATGGGGCCGATGGCTCATCGGTGATAGGTGTCAACGACGACCCTATAGGGTGGCCATTGACCTGCGCAGGCTATGCTGCTTTTGCCCTCGGCGGACTTCTATGGCTCCTCTGGCCAGGGAAAAGGGGAGGGGGCTACCTCAGCTTGCTTCGCGGCGTGGCAGTAGGAGTGCTGATTGTTATAGGAGGTGGAGCGGCTCGAGCTGATATTGCAGTAAGCCGACAGAGAGCCGACAGCCTGGCGCGTCAGCAGGTGGTGTATCAAGGGCGAGTGGCGCCCTTCTCCACGGTGGCAACGCAAGTGATGCAGAAGGTGGTAGGGGCTAAGAGCCTTGGAGGGTATAGCGCCGAGCAGGTAGTCACTTCCCTGGCGTTATATCCAGAGCAGTGGCGCCAGCAGCCTCTGATCAAGGTGGACTCGCGTCAGCTCCGCGACAGTCTTGGACTTGACCGTGGGTATGCTTCAGTGGCCAATCTCTTCACGCCCGACGGAGATTATCTTCTGCGCCACTGGTATCGCCAGGGGGATGAGCGGCTCGACAAAGCTATCCTCGACGTTGATGAGCGCCTGGAGATAGTGATGAGCCTTCAGCAAGGCAAGCTGTTTTCGCCCCTGAGCGCCGATCAAGAGCGTCTCCCTGGTTGGCGGGTGGAGACAGAGATAGCCTACAATCACATAGCCTTCACCAAGGTCTATTTTATGGCTGCTTTCACAGTGGCCCTCTTGCTCATCGTCTTCACTTTGTGGAAAGGCGTCTTGGCCAATGGAGGTGTAGCCCTCACCCTGTTACTGCTTGCGTGGCAATTGACAGGCTACCTCATGCGCTGGATAATATCAGGCACGATGCCGCTGGTCAACGCTCCCGACACCCTTGTCTTCCTCTCGCTCCTGATGCTCTGCCTGGGGCTACTTGTGAGGCGTGTCAATCCGCTTCTTCTCCCTCTGTGTATCCTTATGAGCGGATTTGCGGCTCTCGTGGCGTGGCTCTCCCAGCGCAATCCAGCCCTTACGCCCATGATGCCTGTATTGGCGTCGCCGTGGCTATGTATCCACGTGACGCTTGTGATGGTGGCTTATGCTCTCCTCCTCTTGACAGCCCTTATAGCCATCGTGGCTTTGGCTCTCCCTGCGCGTAGAGAGGAGTTGAAGAGGGTAAGTATGTTGATACTTTATCCTGGTGTTTTTCTGTTGGGATTAGGCATCTTTACCGGGGCCGTTTGGGCCCACGATTCATGGGGGCGCTACTGGGCTTGGGACCCAAAAGAGACCTGGGCACTTATCACCTTTATGGTATATTCGGTGGCTATTCATCGAGGCATTGGCTGGCTTCAGGAGCCTCGACGATATCACATATTTATACTATGTGGGATTTTGGCCGTGATAATGACTTATTTTGGCGTTAATTTTCTGCCCTCGCTTCATGCTTATGCATAAAAGGCGCATAAAAATAGGATAAATATCCACAAATATAAGTCTAAAAAATTAGATAAAGG
>JAJBVL010000028.1 GCA_020859845.1 Bacteroidales bacterium | reverse complement strand
AGACAACACCATCATATCAGCTCGACAACACCACGATGCACCTCACCTGCGGCCTCGGCTACCGCTATCAAAACTTCTACTTCGACGCTGCCTACGTCTACAAGCATCGCAAGAGCACCTTCCACGCCTACACCCCTAACGACTATACAGCACTCCCCCCACAAGCTGAGATTCGCGACAACAATAGCCAGCTCGTATTCTCCATCGGATTCAAATTCTGAAGAATAGTGGCTATTTGAAACAACCCCTACGGGGTTGGAGATAGTTAACGAATGGCGTTGGCTATTTGAAACAACCCCTACGGGGTTGCCAAGTAGGAATCCCGTAGGGATTCTTTCAAATAGCCAATGGTGGAATCCCGGGAGGGAATCCCGTAGGGATTCTTTCAAATAGCTTCAATCCGTGGGGTCCATCGCAAAAACTTGAAAATATTAAAGAAGTTTTGTAACTTTGCAGGCTCAATCGCTCGTCAAGAGCGGTTGAGCCTCTTACTATACTTAACATCAGACACTAAAGGAATGCCCAGCATATCTAAGCGCGGCGAGCAGATGCCCGCCTCACCTATACGTAAGCTCGTGCCTCTGGCCAACGCTGCCAAAGCTCGCGGAGTGAAGGTCTATCATCTCAACATCGGTCAGCCCGACCTCCCTACCCCTCCCAACGGTCTGGAGGCCCTCAAGCATATCGACCGCACGACCCTCGAATACAGCCCATCGGAAGGCCTACGCTCCCTGCGCGAGAAGCTTGCCTCCTACTACCACCGCTTTAATATAAATGTGGATGTCGATGATATCATCGTCACCACTGGCGGCTCCGAGGCCGTGCTCTTTGCTTTCATGGCATGTCTCGACCCCGGCGACGAAATCATAGTCCCCGAGCCTGCCTATGCCAACTATATGGCCTTTGCCATCTCGGCTGGCGCAAAGATCGTCACCGTCCCTTCGTCGATCGACGAAGGCTTCGCTCTGCCTCCCGTGGAGAAGTTTGAGGAGCTAATCACGCCTCGCACCAAGGGCATCCTCATCTGCAACCCCAACAACCCCACTGGCTATCTCTACACCCAAAAGGAGATGAACCAGATACGCGACATCGTGAAGCGCCACGACCTCTTCCTCTTCAGCGACGAGGTGTATCGCGAATATTGCTACACGGGCGCACCTTACATCTCGGCCTTCCACCTGCCTGGCATCGAGGAGCAAGTGGTGCTTATCGACTCGGTATCAAAGCGCTATAGCGAGTGTGGTATCCGTATCGGCGCCATCATCACCAAGCACAAAGAGCTGAAGAAGAACGTGATGAAATTCTGTCAGGCGCGCCTGAGCCCTCCCCTGCTGGGACAAATCGTAGCAGAGGCCTCTATCGACGCTTCGCCCGACTACATGCTGATGACCTACAACGAATACGTAGAGCGCCGCAAGTTTCTCATCGATGGCCTCAACCGCATTCCTGGCGTCTATTCCCCTATCCCAATGGGAGCCTTCTACACTGTGGCCAGCCTCCCCGTGGACGATGCCGACCGCTTCTGCGAGTGGTGTCTGAGAGAGTTTGAGTATGAGGGAGCCACCGTCTTCATGGCCCCAGCCTCTGGCTTCTACACCAATCCTGAGCTGGGACGCAACGAAGTGCGCCTGGCCTACGTCATCAACAAAGAAGACCTCGGAGCGGCCCTGCGCGTCCTTGCCGAGGCCCTGAAAGCCTACCCTGGCCGCACGCAGCCTTAAGACGCCCTATAAGCCCTATAAGCCCTATAAGCCCCATAAGTCCTATAAGCTTTTAATGCCCATCTCCTCTACAGCATGGATGATAGCGCGCCGGCTGTCGTTTGCCGGCAAAAATGGCCGACGCTCGCCAGGCATGGCGATAGCCGTCACCGGCCTCTCGCTCTCTATCATCATCATGCTGGTGTCGATAGCCGTGGTCACCGGCTTCAAGCAAGCCATACGCCACAAGGTGACAGGCTTTGCATCCTCTATCACCATAGCTCCCCCAACGGTCCCCAACAGTGGCACGGCAGCCACCATCACTCTTACCGATAGCCTATTGAGCGCGATACGCAGCGTAGCGCCCAAAGCCGAGGTGGACCTTACGCTGCCCCAACCAGTGCTCATAAAGACACCTACCGACTTTGCCGGGATGATAGTGAAAGGCATCCGTGAGGGTGCCACCAGCCGTTTCCTTCAGGAGAATCTCGCCGAGGGAGAGCTGCCCGATTTTGACGACCCCGAGCAGCGCAACGATATCGCCATCTCGGCCCACACGGCGCGGCACTTGGAGCTCAACGTAGGCGACAAGGTAGACGCCCATTTCCTCCAGGGCAACAGTGTCAAAAATCGTCGCCTGAAGGTGACTGCCATCTACGACACCCACTTCACAGAGTATGACCAGCTCTATCTCTTTGCCCCAATCGCCCTGACCCAGGGCGTGTGTGAGACCGACTCTCTGAGCGGCGCTCTCATCGAACTTAACGGCCTGCCCGACAGCCAGCTCGACGACATAGCTACCGACCTGCGCGTAGCGCTCTGGGAGCAAGAGATGAGCTCTCCACGCCCCAAAATCTACGCCATCACCAGCGTGCATGAAAGCGGAGCCATCTACTACAACTGGCTGGCGCTGCTCGACACCAACGTCGTGGTCATTCTCCTGCTGATGGGTGCCGTGGCTGCCGTCACTCTTATCTCAAGCCTTATCATCATCATCCTCGAGCGCGTTAGGCTAATAGGCATCCTTAAAGCCCTCGGAGCCTCCAACCGTTTTATCCGCCAGATATTTATTTTGATGACCCAGCGACTGGTCACGCGTGGCGTGGTGATAGGCAATGTGGTGGGCCTTGGCCTCATCCTTCTTCAACGCTACACCCATTGGCTGCCGCTCGATGCCGACGCCTATTATCTTGACTATGTGCCAGTAGAGCTGTCATGGCTGGCAGTGGTGGGCCTCAACGTGGCTGTCATCGTGGTGTCGGTATTAGTGCTCCTGGGCCCTTCCCACATCATCGCCACCATCTCGCCTTCGCGCTCCATGAGATATGAATAATAGGATAGAGAGGGGAGCAAACGACCCTTTTTGGCATTAGGATTGTTAATAAGTGAAATAATCTTTGTATTTTTGCACCTTAATATCCCCCCACACGACGATGACGACACGACAACATAAAGACACCCCAAACACCGACTTGGTGAAGCTCGTGACCGAAGGTATCCAAAACCGCAAAGGTCGCCACATCACCCATCTCGACCTCTCGGCCATCGACTCGGCCTCAGCCTCCCACTTTATCATCTGCGAGGGAAGCTCGGCCATCCAAGTGTCGGCAATCGCCGACAGCGTTAGAGAGTACCTGCAAGAGAACTGGGGCATCAAGCCCTACAACTACGACGGGTATCAAAACTCACAGTGGATAGTGATCGACTACGGCGACACTCTTGTCCACGTCTTCCTGCCTCAGATACGCGAGCTGTACAATCTCGAAGAGTTATGGAGCGATGCCCAGGTTGACGAGATACCCGACCTTGATTAAGGCAAAAGGCAAAAGTCAAAAGGCAAAAGTCAAAAGGCAAGAGTCAAAAGGCAAAAGGATTAAGTCAAAAGGCAAGAGTCAAAAGGCAAAAGTTATTAGTGCATAGAAAGATAATACTCACGATTCAACTATAGATACATGGACGCCCCAAAACAGAAAAAACCTTTCTTCAGATTCAGTATGTACTGGATGTATGCCATCGTGATACTGTTTCTGGTAGGTATACTTTACTTCGACGACAACTCGATGACCAAAGAGGTGAGCTACTCCAAGTTTGAGACTTATGTTGAGACTGGAGGAGTCACCAAGATAATCGTGTTCTCCAACAAGAACGAGGCAGAGGCCTTCCTCTCCGACTCGCTCGCTCAAAAGGTGTTTACCGCCAACCAATACAAGCCTGGCAGCGGTATCAACGCCAAAATCATCACCGACATACCATCGGCCGACAAGCTCCAGGACAAGATTGACCAGTGGCAAGCCGAGGGTGTGTTTTCGGGCGAAGTGAAGTTTGAGAAGTCGAGCGACTTCTCCACCCTCCTCTGGACCTTTGGCCCCGTGGCGCTACTTATCATCTTCTGGTTTGTGATGATGCGCCGGATGTCGGGCAAGGACAGCGGCTCGGGTGGTGTGTTCAGCGTCGGGAAGTCAAAAGCCAAGATTTTCGACAAGGATGGCCCCGTGCAGGTGACGTTTAAGGACGTTGCCGGGCTCTCTGAGGCCAAGACGGAGATTGAGGAGATAGTAGAGTTTCTCAAGAATCCTCAGCGCTACACCAACCTCGGAGGTAAGATACCCAAGGGAGCCCTCCTCGTAGGCCCTCCCGGTACAGGTAAGACCCTTCTGGCCAAGGCTGTAGCTGGCGAGGCCAACGTGCCATTCTTCTCCATGTCGGGGTCGGACTTCGTTGAGATGTTTGTCGGCGTGGGTGCTTCGCGTGTGCGCGACCTCTTCCGTCAAGCCAAAGAGAAAGCTCCCTGTATAGTGTTTATCGATGAGATCGACGCCGTGGGTCGTGCCCGTGGTCGCAACCCGAATATGGGCGCCAACGACGAGCGTGAGAACACCCTCAACCAGCTGCTCACCGAGATGGACGGTTTTGGCACCAACAGCGGTGTCATCATCCTCGCTGCCACCAACCGTGCCGACATCCTCGACAAGGCCCTTATGCGTGCCGGCCGATTTGACCGACAGATATACGTAGACCTCCCCGACTTGAACGACCGCGTGGCAATCTTCAACGTCCACCTGCGCCATATCAAGACCGACGACAGCCTCGACGTAGAGCTCCTGGCACGTCAGACACCAGGATTCTCCGGCGCCGACATTGCCAACGTCTGCAATGAAGCAGCCCTTATTGCTGCCCGCCACAATAGCCCCACCGTTGGCCGTCAAGACTTTATCGATGCCGTCGACCGTATCATCGGAGGCCTTGAGAAACGCAACAAGATTACCACCGACGAGGAGAAACGCGCTATCGCCGTCCACGAGGCTGGCCACGCCACCATCTCGTGGCATCTGCGCTACGCCAATCCTCTTATCAAGGTGACCATCGTGCCTCGCGGCAAGGCCCTTGGTGCTGCTTGGTATCTGCCTGAAGAGCGTCAGATTACCCCCTCGCAGGCGCTGCTCGACGAGATGTGTTCTACGCTTGGAGGTCGCGCCGCTGAGGAACTATTCCTTGGACGCATATCCACAGGCGCGGCCAACGACCTTGAGCGCGTCACCAAGCAAGCCTATGCCATGGTGGTATACTACGGCATGAGCGAAAAACTCCCCAACCTCTGCTACTACGACTCCACGGGCCAAGACTATGGCTTCTCGAAGCCTTATAGCGACGACCGCGCAAAGACAATCGACGAAGAGGTGTCGCGCATCATTGCTGAGCAGTATGAGCGCGCCAAGCAGATACTCCGCGAGCATGCCGCTGGCCACAATAAGTTGGCCGAGGTGCTTATCTCGCGCGAGGTAATCTTCACAGAGGATGTGGAGAAGATCTTTGGCAAACGGCCGTGGGTGTCGCGCACCGACGAGATTCTCGCCGCTCGCGACAAGCAAGCCGCTGACGAAGCAGCCAACAAGCCTGCCAATGACCAGTCCACTCCCCCTCCCACAGATTCCACGAATCCTCCTACAACTCCTAATACTCCTACGGCTCCTCAGCCGCCTACTACTCCTCAGCCGCCTACAGAGCCTGAAGAGCCTTCTACCCCCGACTCCACCACTCCTCCCCCATTCAATGGGTTGCCTAAATAAATGGCTTAAAATATTATTTGTAGTGCCTTGGCTCCTTCTTGGAGTCAAGGCTCTCGCTGTTGAGCCCATGACTAACGATGGGGGACAAGAGGGGGCTCACTTTGTCAAGACTGCCGATGCCGACTCGATGCCTGTCATTAAAGGGGCACCAGAATGGATGCGTTCCTATCTCAACTCGATGATGCGAGGCAACCTCGACCGCACACGCGAGAAGCGGTTTGATGTGGGATTTGGCCTCTCGCCATCCTATACCCGCGAGGCTTCGTTTGGCCTGGGAGCCATGTGTACAGGGCTATATCGCGTGGACCAAAACGACACTCTGCCCAACCCCTCCGATGTCTTTGCCTCGTTTAACGCCTCGCTCAATGGCTTTTTCGTACTCACCTTTAAGGGCAACAATCTATTCCCCGACAATCGCTCGCGCCTGAGCTACAAGCTGGAGATTTACCGCAAGGATCTTGACTTCTGGGGTATCACCTCCGAAGCCTCGGGCAATAATCCCAAGACCAAATACGACCGCCGACAGATCGATCTCCAAGTGGAGTATGTCTATCGTCTGACGCGCAATCTCTTTGTGGGCATTCACTATCAGAGCGACTACACCGACGCTCGCAAGATGACCGACCCGGCCTACTTGCTGGGCGAGCGGCCACGCTACTACGTCACTGGCATCGGCTTTTCAATCGAGATAGATTCACGCGACAATCTCGTCACCCCCACTCGCGGTATCCATATCTCGTTTAAGCCGATGTATTATCCTAAGTTTTTGGGCAACGCCCCTTCGTTTTTCAACTCCCATCAGTTTATCGTCAATCTCTACAATCCTCTATGGCAAGGGGCCTTGGTAGCATGGGACTTCTATGCAAAAATCAACAGCGCCAAAGCCCCCTGGACCATGCGCGAAATGGTGGCGTCGGATGGCATACGTATGCGAGGATACTATATGGGATCGTATATCGACAACAGCCAGATAGCACTTCAAGCCGAGCTGCGCCAGCATCTCTGGGGACGTTTCGGCATGACAGCATGGGTGGGGCAGGCCACAGTGTTTTCGGCGCTCGACGACTTCAACCATAAGGAGATACGCCCCGAGTGGCTCCCCAACTGTGGCTTGGGCCTCCGCTTCGAGTTTAAGCATCGCGTCAACGTGCGCGTAGACTACGGCTTTGGACGCCACACCTCCGGCCTCGTCTTCGCCGTCGGCGAAGCCTTCTAAAGGAAGGTTAGTCGACGCGGGCAAGGGTCATTTCGGAGTAGGCTTCCCAAGAGGGGTCGTTTTCGGCGGTAATCTGCAAGGGAAGGAGAGGGAAGGGAGCAAGAGCCTCGTTGAGTTTCTTGTTGAAAATATGGGTCGACAGGGTGTAAAACACCATCGTGCGCTCGCCAGCGCCAGTAAAGATGCCCGTCATGACAGCTACTGGGTCTTTGTGGAGCACCTCCTGCAGAGCATCCTGCACCTCCTCCATCATTGTGCTTGTAGCCTCGTAGGGCATGCCAGAGGCCTCGGCCTCGTAAGGCCACGTAACCTCCACACGTATCGTGAAGCGTGGATTGGAGCGAAAAGCCCCAACATCTTCTCTACCCGTCACCATTATCAGACGCCCATCTTCGCTCTCGGCCGGGGCAGTCCACCATTGTCCATAGTCTGCCATATCAAATGTATTTTATTGGCTACAAAATTATGCTAAAAAGGCAACATTCCCAAGGGGTGAGACGACATATTTACAATCAGTGATAACCTTTAAATAACTTTTTGAAAGAAAATTTGGCACTTCGGAGCATAGTCACTAAATTTGTAAGAAGAAAAAAATAATAACCTCCAATCAATATATTCACATGGAAATTAAAGGCAAAATCATTGTTGACCTTGGCCTTCAACAAGGCACTTCCAAGGCAGGAAATCCTTGGAAGAAACACGAATACGTATTAGAGACACAGGAGACCTATCCCCGCAAGATCCACTTTGACTTCTTTGGGGAGAGAGCCGAGCAATACCCCCTGGCAGTGGGCGACGCGGTGACCCTGTCGTTTGACATCGAGAGCCGAGAGTATCAGGGACGTTGGTATACAAGCATCCGCGGATGGAAAGCAGAGAAGGATAACGGCCAAGCTGCTCCCGCAGCCGCTCCCGCCCCCGCCGCTGGCA
>JAJBVL010000085.1 GCA_020859845.1 Bacteroidales bacterium | reverse complement strand
TTGGATTTATTGGGGTTGTTATATTTTTTGTAGTTGTTGGGGTTGTTATAGTTGTTGGAGTTGTTGGAGTTGTTATAGTTGTTGGAGTTGTTGGAGTTGTTATAGTTGTTGTTGGGATTGTTGCTGAGAGAGGGGTCGTTGGAGCTAGGGGGATATTGGGGAGGATAATTATTATGGTAGGGCTGACGCGAGGAGTTTTGATTTCTCTTCAAAATCCAGGGGAGCATCTTGCCGATGCCTATGCCTATGGGTATGATACCCAGCACGGCCAACTCCTCTTCCCTTGCGTTGACAAAGAAGAAAAATACGGCCAGGCCAATGCTTATCCAGATGATGCCGTTGCGGAGCATCGCCATGTCGGTGGGGCTTTGTGCGTTAGTGGGGTCGTCGGCGCGTGAACCTCCAAAAAACTCTGGGGGCAACTGGCGATTGCAGCGTATCGACTCCTCAATCACGCGGTTGCGGTCCTGCAGGGCCTTTTGGCGGTAGTGGAGGATGAGGTAGACGAGCACCAGGAAGGCCACCAGTGGTATTATCAAAAACAGCATTTGAATCAAGTAGTCTTCCCTAATCATGCATGGGACGATGCGACATGGTAAAGCCATGCCTAAAACTCCCACAGGGCAAATAAAAGCGAGAGCTGCGATGAGGGTAACCGTCAAGAGGTTGCGTAGTGGAGATGTCATATCTTTAAAAGGGGTTGAGTTGATTATTTCTTGGTTGATTTATCCCTTTGACGCGATGAGCCGCGAAAATGTTACAGCCAAAGGTAAGAAAAATGCATGAAAAATCCTCTGAAAATACTTTGAGGCTTAAAAATGCGTTATTTCTGTGTGTAAACATCCCCCAATGCAATGAACCAATTATCACGCTCTATCATACATCCTATACGATTTTCTCCCTTCTTCACAGCCTTGTATATAGGGCTGCTATTGCTCATGCCCTCCGTGATGGTAGCCCAGGTGGCAATCCATGGCAAGGTGGTCGACGCCGACAATATGCCCATCGAGTATGCCACAGTGAGGGTGAAAGGCACCCCGCTGGGCACCACCACCAACTCCTCGGGCGACTATCGCATCACCGTGGCCCGTCAGGATACACTGGTGGTGATGTTTACCTGCATAGGTTTTCGCGAGGTGAGGCGCACTATCATCGAGCCGCAGGGCGCCGACGTGACGCTCAACGTGCGTATGCTTAGCGACGAGAAGGAGCTTGATGCCGTGGAGGTGAGCGAGATTAAGAAGCAGACAGGCTCACTGGCCGCTCTCGATAGCCACTCTTGGCGCTTGGCTGCCGACCCCACAGGTGGCAGCGTGGAGGCTATGATAGCCACCATGCCGGGCGTGTATGGCTCCAACGAGCTGTCGACGCAATACTCCGTGCGTGGCGGCTCCTACGATGAGAATAGCGTGTATATCAATGGCATAGAGGTGTATCGTCCGCTGCTGGTCACCTCGGGTCAGCAGGAGGGCCTTAGCGTCATCAACCCCGACATGGTGGATGCCATCTCGTTTTCCTCGGGAGGATTCCCAGCGGAGTATGACGACAAGATGAGCTCCGTCTTGGCCATCACCTATCGCCGTCCGCAGGCTTTCGAGGGCTCGGTGTCGGCAAGCCTTATGGGGGCATCGCTGGCGCTCGGCCAGAGCTCAAGCAAGTTTTCTCAGCTCCACGGCGTGCGCTACAAGCGCAACTCCTCGCTGCTGAGCTCCACGGAGACCAAAGGCGAATACGACCCTCGATATTTTGACTATCAGACCCACTTGACGTTTGAGCCCTCCAAGAAGGTGACGATGTCGGTGCTCGGCAACATCTCACTCAACGACTATCGCTTCAAGCCCACCGACCGCACTACGAGTTTTGGCACGGCTGAGGATGCCAAGCAATTCAAGGTCTACTTCGACGGCCAGGAAAAGGACAAGTTTGAGACGTGGTTTGGCGCCTTCACTCTCGACTATCATCCGCGCCCCAACACGCGCTTCACCCTCCTCGGCTCGGGCTTCCTCACCAACGAGCTTGTGGCCTACGACATCTCGGGCGAATATTGGCTCGATCAGGCTGGCACCGGGGGCGATGAGGGCATAGGTGGAGAGCTGGGCGTGGGTCGCTATCAAGAGCATGCTCGCAACCGCCTGAAGGCTACGGTGTGGAATGTGGCCCTGCGCGGCGAGACCAAGGTGGGTATCAACTGGCTGAGCTATGGTCTTGGCATCGAGCGTCGTGTCATCACCGAGCGCAGCCGCGAGTGGGAGATGCGCGACTCGGCAGGCTACTCGCTGCCCTACGACCCAGGGGCCCTCAAGGTCTACTACAATCTCAACTCCAACAACGAGCTGCGCTCCACGCGCATCAACTTCTTCCTCCAAGACAATCTGCGCATCAACTCCGACAAGGGCTTCTGGAACATCCTCCTCGGTCTGCGTGTATCCAATCAGAGTTTCAACAAGGAGACCCTCGTCAGCCCACGCTTCAGCATCGGATTTGTGCCGTCGGCTAATCCTCGCTGGGCGCTGCGTCTGGCCGGTGGCCTCTACTATCAGAGCCCGTTCTATAAGGAGACACGTCTGCTCTACGAGGACGCTCTGGGCAATACGCAGGCGAGGATCAACTACGACATCAAGTCGCCCCGCAGTTTCCATATCATAGCAGGCACCGACTACACCTTCCGCGCCTTCAGCCGTCCCTTCAAGATAAGCGGCGAACTTTATTATAAAGGTATGAGCCGGATCATCCCTTACGAGATCGACAATCTGAAGATAGTCTATACAGGCCAGAACGAGTCGAGCGGCTATGTGGCTGGCTTGGACATGAAGCTCTTCGGACAGTTTGTGCCCGGCAGCGACTCGTGGGTGAGCCTCTCGCTGATGAAGAGCGAGGAGAAGCTAAGGGGCAAGAAGGTGCCGATGGCCAACGACCACCGCTATGCCCTTACCTTCTTCTTCACCGACTACTGGCCTGGCCATGAAAACCTCAAGCTGAGCCTGCGCGCCGTGCTCAACGATGGACTGCCACTGACTCCTCCACAATCCACCCGCGACCAGAGCTATTTCCGTGCTCCCGCCTATAAGCGTATCGACCTCGGCATCTCTTATGGCCTCGTGACGCCCCTCAAAGAAGGAGAGCCGCGCACTGGCATCCACCGCACCCTGCGCAGCGTGTGGCTGGGGCTCGACGTCTTCAACCTCCTCGACATCTCCAATGTCAGCAACTACTACTGGGTGACCGACGTCAACAACCTCCAATACGCCGTCCCCAACTATCTCACCCGCCGCCAGCTCAACATCAAGCTCACCATCGACTTCTGATCATACATGGTACTCTCACCTACGGAGGCTGGACTGAAACGGGCGACACTATATTGAAAGTCACCAACCGCACCATGGCCGAACTATTATCTCAGCTACTTGAAGAGTGTAGCCATACATGATGGCCTGGAGAGGCTTGTGGACAAAAGCATCCTCAAATAGTGGAGGAGAGAATGCTTTTTTTGGCGCGCTGGAGGGGGATAAACCAAATATTGTTAGTACCTTTGTGGATTAAAATCAACCATAACCCAAAACGTACAATATAGATGAAAGCACTATTAATGATTCTGGATGGATGGGGCATAGGCAACCATTCCAAAGGCGATGTGATTTTCAACACTCCTACTCCCTACTGGGACTATCTCTTGGCCACTTACCCCCACTCGCAGCTCCAAGCAAGCGGCGAAAACGTGGGTCTGCCCGACGGCCAGATGGGCAACTCTGAAGTGGGCCACCTCAATATTGGCGCTGGTCGCGTGGTCTACCAAGACCTCGTGAAGATCAACAAAGCCTGCCAGGACGGCTCTATCCTGGAGAATCCCGAGATCAAGAGTGCTTTCTCCTATGCCAAGGATCATGGCAAGGCCATCCACTTCATGGGCCTCACCTCCGATGGAGGCGTCCACTCTTCGCTCGACCACCTCTTCGCTCTCTGCGACATCGCCAAGAAGTATGGCTTGGAGAAGGTCTACATCCACTGCTTCATGGACGGCCGCGACACCGACCCGCGTAGCGGCAAGGGCTTTATCGAGGCTCTGCAGGCCCACTGCAAGGAGAGCGCCGGCGTCATCGCTTCTATCATAGGTCGCTACTACGCCATGGACCGCGACAAGCGCTGGGAGCGCGTCAAGATAGCCTACGACCTGCTCGTGAAGGGCGAGGGCAAGCAAGCCACCGACATGGTGAAGGCCATGCAAGAGAGCTACGACGAGGACGTGACCGACGAGTTTATCAAGCCTATCAACAACGCCACCGTTGACGGCACCATCAAGGAAGGCGACGCCGTAATCTTCTTCAACTATCGCAACGACCGCGCAAAAGAGCTCACCATAGCCCTGACGCAGCACGACATACCCGAGGCTGGTATGACCACCATCCCCGACCTGCAATACTACTGCATGACCCCCTACGACGCTGAGTTTAAGGGCGTTCACATCCTCTTTGACAAGGAGAACGTCAACAACACCCTCGGCGAATACCTCTCATCGCTCGACAAGAAGCAGCTCCACATAGCCGAGACCGAGAAGTATGCCCACGTCACCTTCTTCTTCAACGGTGGTCGCGAAGCCCCCTACGAAGGCGAGGAGCGTATCCTCGTGGCTTCGCCCAAGGTGGCCACCTACGACCTCAAGCCCGAGATGAGCGCCTATGAGGTGTGTGATAAGCTCGTGGAGGCCATCAAGACCGAGAAGTTTGACTTCATCGTGGTCAACTACGCCAATGGCGACATGGTGGGCCACACCGGCGTATACGAAGCTATTGAGAAGGCTGTGAAGGCTGTCGACGAGTGTGTGAAGCGCACCGTAGAGGCTGCCAAGGAGGCCGGCTATGAGGTGATCATCATCGCCGACCATGGCAACGCCGACAACGCCATCAACCCCGACGGCACCCCCAACACTGCCCACTCGCTCAACCCCGTGCCCTGTATCTACGTGACGGCTCGCAAGGATGCCCACGTTGAGCCCGGACGCCTTGCCGACGTGGCTCCCACGATCCTCAAGATTATGGATCTGCCACAACCCAAGGAGATGACAGGCCACGCCCTGATTTAGGAAGTTTTTCATTGTAAAAGATTTAATTGAATGCAAATACACAAGTGTCTACAGAGCAACCTCGCTGTAGCTGCCATGGTATTGTCAATGGCAGTACCCGTGGCAGCTACAGCCCAAACTGACACCGCTAACTCTGAGACGGCCATCATCACCACTTCGCGCGATGATGGCCGTTTCTTGAGCTCGCGAGGTCTGGCCCAAGGACTTATGAAGGCCATGCCGCCGCGGCTGGCTTTTACTGACGTTATGACCGAGGACAGCTTCCCCGCGTGGCAACAGCAGATGGAGCAGGCCATGACCACTCTCATGGCCCTTCCGACGACACCAGCCGTGGCTCCTCCGCGGCTGGTGAAGAGCGTGGAGCGCGATGGCTATAGGGTGGAGAAGTGGGAGAGCTACCCCTTCTCGTGGGCCGTGGTGCCTTTTCTTGTGCTGATACCTGATGGCGTCGATGCTTCAGCGCCAGCTCCAGCAGCGATGCTGTGCATACCCGGTTTCGGCCAGACCAAAGAGCTGCTGGCCGGCGAGATGGGCGGCGACTACGACCTTGAGCAGGGAGGCAATCCCGAGGCTGGCCACGCAGCGATGGCTCGCACCTACGCCAAGGAGGGCTGGGTGGCCGTGGCTGTCGACAATCCCTCGTGTGGCGAGCTGATGGACAATGGCAAGTTTGACTATCTCAACACCTCGCGTGTCCTCTTAGAGGTGGGGTGGAGCTATCTTGGCTTGTCGGCCTATCAAGACAAGCTCGTGCTCGACTGGATGAAGCAGCAATCCATGCTCGACCCTCAGCGTATCATAGTGAGCGGATTCTCGCTGGGCACTGAGCCTATGATGGCCCTCGGCCTTATGGATAAGGATATCTATGCCTTTGTCTACAACGACTTTCTGTGCACCACTCGCGAGCGCATACTCGTGATGACCAAGCCCGACGAAAACGGCAATCGCCCGTTTCCCAACTCCATTGAGCATCTTATCCCCACCTTTCTCACCCTCTTTGACTTCCCCGATATAGTGGCGGCGCTGGCTCCGCGCCCTGTAATCTGCACCGAGGGTGGCCTTGACCGCGACTTCCGCAAGATAAGCCGCGCCTATGAGTTGGCCGGAGCCCCCGAGGCTTTTGAATACCACCATTATCCCCGCTATGCCGACCCCTCGGCTCGTCAAGACCTGGAGACCCTCCCCGAGGGCTTGAATCGACAGGAGTTTTTCAATCTCGTCAACTGCGACTCTCCGAGCCATTACTTTAAGGACCACCTTGTGGTGCCTTGGATTCATAAATTGTTGGAAGAATGAGATTAGTGATACAGCGCGTTGAGCGCGCATCAGTGACCATCGGCGGAGAGCTACGCTCGTCGATTGCCACAGGCCTGATGATACTCGTAGGCATCGAGACTGGCGACAGCCTCGACGACGTGAAGTGGCTTGCTGCCAAGACGGCGGCTCTGCGTGTGTTTCCCGACGATGCGGGTGTGATGAATCGTTCTGTCATCGAGGCGCAGGGGGAGGCAATGGCAGTCAGCCAGTTTACTCTCATGGCCTCCACTCGCAAGGGCAATCGTCCCAGCTATATCCGCGCCGCGCGCCCCGAGGAGGCCATACCCCTCTATGAGGCCTACTGCCGCGAGTTGAGTGGCCTGTTGGGCCGCGAGGTAGCCACCGGGGTGTTTGGCGCCGATATGCAGGTGGAGCTCGTCAACGACGGCCCAGTCACCATCATCATCGACAGCCGCCTCCGGGAATAGCGACGTTGTCAAAATTGCATTACATCAGCGAATCCCAGAGGGATTCAACCAAATTATATCCACGGTAGCAAAAACTAATAGCCGCCCGAAGGCGGCTATTAGCAAATGTTACACAGTCATTTTAAAAGTTTATGCGATTGTGGTCGCGTGGGGCTTCGGTCTATTGCCCCAGATAAGTCTTCAGGAGCTTGCTCTTCTGGCCTTTGAGGCGGCGGATGGCTTTCTCCTTGATCTGACGTACACGCTCGCGGGTGAGGTCAAACTTGGCACCAATCTCTTCGAGCGTCATCTCTTGGCAACCGATGCCGAAAAACATCTTCAGGATCTCGCGCTCACGCTCGTGGAGCTGATGGAGAGCGCGGTCAACCTCTTTGGAAAGCGATTCCTGGGTGAGAGTTGAGTCGGCCATCGGGGAGTCGTCGTTGGTCAACACGTCGAGCAGACTGTTGTCCTCGCCCTCTACAAACGGGGCATCCACCGAGATCGAGCGTCCCTGCACCTTCAGGGCGTCAATTACTTTGTCGACAGGGAGGTCGAGCGACTCGGCAAGCTCCTCGGGGGAGGGGCGGCGTTCGTGCTCTTGCTCAAATTTTGACAGAGCCTTGCTGATCTTGTTGAGCGATCCCACTTGATTGAGGGGCAGGCGCACAATACGGCTTTGCTCGGCCAGCGCTTGTAGGATAGACTGTCGTATCCACCATACAGCGTAAGAGATGAATTTAAAGCCACGAGTCTCGTCAAACTTTTGTGCCGCTTTAATCAAGCCGAGATTGCCTTCGTTGATAAGGTCGGGGAGGCTCAGACCCTGGTTCTGATACTGCTTAGCCACCGACACCACGAAACGTAGATTGGCACGCGTCAGTTTGTCAAGAGCGCGTGTGTCACCTTGGCGAATGCGCTGGGCGAGCTCCACCTCCTCTTCCACGGAGATGAGCTCCTCGCGGCCTATCTCTTGGAGATACTTGTCGAGCGAGGCGCTTTCGCGGTTAGTGATTGATTTTGTGATCTTTAGTTGTCTCATATCGAAATAACAAGATTATAAGCGTGCAAAGATATGAAAAAATAACGAACAAACCAAAACAAAGTTCACAAAAATTGCACTCCTACTGTCTCACTTATAGTTGACCCAACGTATCAGGTCTTTGATCGTGGGTTTCTTGCCATACATGAAGATGCCCACGCGGTAGATCTTGGCTGCCACCCACACCATGGCGAAGAAGGAGGCCACCAGGATAGCGAGCGACACCCATATCTGCCAGGCAGGGATATCGAAGGGTATGCGAGACATCATCACCATGGGCGACGTGAAGGGTATCATGGAGGTCCAGAAGGCGAGGCCCGAGGTGGGGTCGGCTGCGGCTGCCATGCCAAACACTATGCCCAGCACGATAGGCAGGATGATAAACGATTGAAGCTGGCTGGCGTCCTGGATGTTGTCGACCGACGAGCCTATGGCGGCGTAGATGGCCGAGTAGAGCATGAAGCCTCCCACGAGGAAGAGTATCAGCAGCCCGAAGAGCTCGAGGATGTAGCCTACATTTGACATCAGGGCCACGGCTTGCAGCAGATCTACGTCGGAGGTGGCTTGCGCAGCGTCGAGAGTGCCGGCGTTGAGGGCTGTCATCTCGGTGGCCACCGTCTCAGGCAATACAGCAGGGAGGATGAAGGCGCTGGCGGCTCCTATCAGTATGCCCCATATCACTATCTGAGTGACGGCTACCAAGCAGATACCCAATATCTTGCCCATCATGAGCTGGGTGGGGTTGATGCTCGACACCACTATCTCCAGCACTCGATTGTTTTTCTCCTCGATGATGCTTGTCATCACCATCTGGCCGTAGATGAGCAGGGCCATGTAGAGAAAGAATGTGAGGCCCACGCCCAGAGCGTAGCTGAGCATCGACGAGGTTTGAGCCTTCTCCTCCTCCTTGTCGGTGCGGATGGTCTGGAGTTTCACGTCGCTCTTCACCTCATCGAGTATCTGCTGGAGGTTGTCGATGTTGTATTGCTTGAGGCGCTCATCCTCGATGATGTCGTTGACCTGACGGGTGATGGCCATCTCGAGCGACATCGATGAGGCTTCGTCGCTAAATAGCTGCATGGCCTGCGAGCCGTTGAGCACACCGGCTGGGATGTAGAGCACCATGGCTGCGCTGTCGCGGGCTTGTCTCAGCGATGTGTGGGCGTCGACAAAGTGGGTCTCTTCGTCGCTCTTCAGCTGCTGGGCTATGAGGCCCGTGTCGTCGACCACGGTGATGTAGCGAGTGTCGCTGGTGTCCAACAGCATTATTAGGGCAGGTGACACCATCAATGCGAGCATTATGATGGGCATTAATATGGTGGTGATGATAAAGCTCTTCTTGTTGACGCGCTCCATAAACTCGCGTCGTATGATTATACCTATCTTTGACATGATTGTTGTCGGGCTGGGGTGTGATGATTAGTTGTTGGCTGGCAGGGGAGGGAGCTCGGCGCTCTTCACTGTGTGGATAAAGATATCGTTCATCGAGGCCATGGCAGGGGTCAACGAGCGTAGGCTTACCGTGTCGTTGGCCTTGGCTATGACGTCGTGGAGCGTTGCTGCTTCGGCGAGCTTGATGTCGAGGCGTTGCTGTCCCTTTTCGTCCACTTCGAGCAGCATCTCGGAGGTGAGAGGCCGCAGGGTGTCTTGCAGCGTCTGGGGGTCGCCGTCGTAGCTGATGGAGTAGCGACCGCTGCAGAAGTCGCGGCGCAGCTGCTCCACGTTGCCCGACAGTATGTTGCGGCTCTTGTTGATGAGGGTGATGTTGTCGCAGATTTCCTCCACCGACGCCATATTGTGGGTAGAGAAGATGACGGTGGCCCCCTCGTTCTTTAGGCGCAGTATCTCGTCGCGCAGCAGGTTGGCGTTGATGGGGTCGAAGCCCGAGAAAGGCTCGTCGAAGATGAGGAGCTTGGGGCGGTGGAGCACCGTGATGATAAACTGCACCTTCTGAGCCATGCCCTTAGAGAGCTCTTCCACCTTTCGGCCCCACCAGTCGGAGATGTCAAAACGTTCAAACCACTCCTTGAGTTGGCGCGTGGCTTCGTGGCGCGACAAGCCCTTTAGCTGGGCGAAAAAGAGAGCCTGCTCGCCCACCTTCATCTTCTTGTAGAGGCCGCGCTCCTCGGGGAGATAACCTATCTGGTCAACGTCGGCTGCCGTGAGCGGGTGGCCATCGAGAAGCACACGTCCGCTGTCGGGAGCCGTGATGTGGTTTATGATACGTATGAGGGTAGTCTTTCCGGCGCCATTGGGCCCTAAGAGGCCATACACTGTGCCCTCAGGCACGCTTAGCGACACATTGTCGAGAGCCAGATGGCCTGTATAGGCCTTGCTTACGTTCTCTACTTGTAGTAAATCCATGTGATGATGGTGGTTCTTTTTTTGATATCGTTGTGTGGGTGTTTTTATACGTTAGATGACAAAGTATGGAAATAGTTTCATCCCCTCCAGGGAAAAAGTGTGTGGGGCCCCGGCTACGACTTCTTGAGGCGCCCCAGGGAGTTGAGCAGCGCCACCAGCTCCTGGCGGATGCCTCGCAGGCGTATCAGGGCGCGCGATTGGCGTTCCACGCCTGTGGGGTTGGCGCGTATCTGCTCTTGAGCGGCTTCGAGTTTGAGGCCTTTCTCCTTGACGAGATAGTGCACCATGGCTATCTTCTCGATGTCGGCGCTGGTGTAGAAGCGCGTCCCCTTGTCGTTGCGCTTGGGGCGGATCACGGTGAAGTACTTTTCCCAGTAGCGCAGGGTGGAGGCTGGCAGGTGGAGTATCTCTGCCACTTCGCTTATCTTGTAATATTTCTTATTGAGAGGATCCATTATCTAAGTCAAAAGTCATGCGCTGCGCGCAAAGTCAAGAGTCAAAAGTCAAGAGTCCCGAGGGGGCTCCGATGGGACGTGCGGGCGCTTCGCGGCTTCGAGGAGGTATTTTGAGTTGCAAAAGTAATAAATTAGCCGTAATTTTGCACCTTAAAATCGAAACAACACCAAATATCAACACATAATATGCTTACAGCAAAGGAAATAAGGGAATCCTTCAAGGACTTTTTCCAGTCAAAGGGCCACAAGATTGTGCCCTCGGCTCCAATGGTGGTCAAAGACGACCCTACACTGATGTTTACCAACGCTGGTATGAACCAGTTTAAAGATATTATCCTTGGCAACGCGGCGGCGAAATATACCCGCGTGGCCGACTCGCAGAAGTGTCTGCGCGTGAGCGGTAAGCACAACGACCTCGAAGAGGTGGGCATGGACACCTACCACCACACGATGTTTGAGATGCTCGGCAACTGGTCGTTTGGCGACTACTTCAAGCGCGAAGCTATCGACTGGGCGTGGGAATACCTCGTCGACGTGCTTGGCATCGACCCCAATCGCCTCTATGCCACCGTATTCGAAGGTTCGCCTGCCGAGGGCCTGCTGCGCGACGACGAGGCAGCAGCCATCTGGGAGACCCACCTGCCCAAGGACCACATCCTCAATGGCAACAAGCACGACAACTTCTGGGAGATGGGCGACACAGGCCCTTGCGGACCCTGCTCGGAGATACACATCGACCTGCGCAGCGACGCTGAGCGCGCCGCCAAGCCCGGAGCTGAGCTGGTCAACCACGACCATCCCCAGGTGATTGAGATTTGGAACCTCGTATTCATGCAATACAATCGCAAGGCCGATGGCTCGCTGGAGCCACTGCCTGCTAAGGTGATCGACACCGGCATGGGCTTCGAGCGCCTCTGCATGGCTCTCCAGGGCAAGACATCCAACTACGACACCGACGTCTTCACCCCGCTCATCACCACCATCGGCCAGCTCTCGGGCCTCCGCTATGGCGACGACCCAAAGGTTGACATCGCTATGCGCGTAGTGGCCGACCACGTGCGCACCATCGCCTTCTCCATCGCCGACGGCCAGCTGCCCGGCAACGCCAAGGCAGGCTACGTCATACGCCGCATCCTGCGTCGCGCTGTGCGCTATGCCTACACCTTCCTCGGTCAGAAGCAAGCATTCCTCTACAAGCTGCTCGACACCCTCATAGAGAGCATGGGCGAGGCTTATCCTGAGCTCCCCAAGCAGCGCGACCTCATCATGAAGGTCATTAAGGAAGAGGAAGACGCCTTCCTGCGCACTCTCGACAATGGCATACGCCTGCTCGACTCTGCCATCAAAAACGCCAAGGCTCAAGGCCTGAGCGAGATCTCGGGTAAGGAAGCTTTTGTGCTCTACGACACTTACGGATTCCCCCTCGACCTCACAGCTCTCATCCTCAAGGAGAATGGCATGACGCTCTGTCAGGAGGAGTTTGACAAGGAGATGGAGGCCCAGAAGACGCGCGCCCGCAACGCTGCTGCCGTTGAGGCTGCCGACTGGGTAACGGTGCGCGAAGGCGAGCCTGAATTTGTGGGCTACGACATGACCAGCTGCCCTGCCCACATCCTGCGCTATCGCCGTGTGAAGCAGAAGAAGGGCGAGTATTACCAACTCGTGCTGTCGTCCAGCCCCTTCTATGCTGAGATGGGCGGTCAGGTGGGCGACAAGGGCACCCTCACGAGCGATGAAGAGACGATAGAGGTGTTTGACACCAAGCGCGAAAACGGCGTGGCTGTCCACCTCGTCAAGGCGCTCCCCAAGGATGTCACAGCCACCTTTGAGGCTCATATCAATGAGGATGCCCGACAGGCCACCTCGTGCAACCACACCGCTACCCACCTCCTCCACGAAGCCCTGCGCGAGGTACTGGGCACGCATGTGGAGCAGCGTGGCTCGTTTGTGTCGCCCGACATCCTGCGTTTCGACTTCTCCCACTTTCAAAAACTCACCCCTGAGGAGATACGCGAGGTGGAGCATCGCGCCAATGCCAAGGTGCGCCGCGCCATAGCTCGCGACGAACACCGCAATGTGCCCATCGCCAAGGCTAAGGAGCTGGGTGCTATGGCTCTCTTTGGCGAGAAGTATGGCGAGGAGGTGCGTGTGATTCGCTATGGCTCTTCGATAGAGCTCTGTGGTGGCACCCACGTTGACAACACAGGCAACATCGGTATGATACGCATCGTCTCCGAGAGCAGCATCGCTGCTGGCATACGCCGTATCGAGGCCATCTCGGGCGTGGCCCTTGAGAATGCCATCGACGACATGACCACCACCATGCGCGAACTGGGCGCTCTGCTCAACAACGCCCCCGACCTCGTAGGAGCTATGCGCCGCTCCATAGCCGAGAATAGCGAGCTCCATCAGCAGGTGGATGAATACTTCCGCGAGCGCGTAGCCGCCGTGGCTGCCAAGCAGATAGAGAAGGCTCACCAAGTGGGCGACATCAAGGTAGTGACGTTGGCCGGTATTCGTGTGGCCGACATGGCCAAGGGTGTGGCTTTCGCCGTGCGTCAGCAGAGCCCTCAGAATACCATCTTCCTGGCCACCACGGCCGACGTGGCTGGCAAGCCCCTCATCACTGTGATGGTGACCGAAGACCTTGTCAAGGCAGGCTACAACGCCTCGACCATGGCACGCGAGGCCGCCAAGGCCATCAAGGGCGGTGGTGGCGGTCAGCCGGGTTTTGCTCAGGCTGGCGGCAAGAGTGCCGATGGGTTATCGCAGGCTATGGACATTCTCTTGGCCTCGGTGGCCGCTCATTGACGCTACTCTACCCCCTTTGGCAACCTCTACCTCCCCCGACACTCGACGACCCACTCCCTTCTCAAGCTGGCTGACGCGGCGCCTTGACTGGTTTGTCAAGGCCTCGCTCGGCAAGCAGTTGCTGTCGTCGGCTCTGCTGGTGTTTTGCGCCTTTCTGGTGATATGGGCGCTATGGCTCTTGCTCATCTCTCCTTTCAAGCCTGAGGGGAGCGACGCGGTGGGCCTATACGACATGTTTTCCTACTCGGCCAATCCTCCCGATGGCAAGGTGATGCCCCTCGTGGCAGAGAAGCTGGGGGTAATCCTCCTTTACCTGCTGGGCAGCGCTTTCCTCTCGGGAGTGCTCATCACCACCTTTGTCAACTGGATCGACCGACGCAAGGAGCGATGGCTCAAGGGCGAGGTGAAATACAATCAGTGTAGCGACTTCATCCTGATAATAGGAGGCCACAACATGGTGGGGCAACTTTGCGCCGACTTGCTTGAGCGCCACCAGGGCGAGAAGAAGCTGGTGATCCAGACACGCCGGTTGGCTGAGTTGTTGCGCAAAGACCTGCAGTCGGTCATCGGAGAGCGAGCTGCCGACGAGGTAATGATTTATACGGGCGACCGCACGTCGCGCGAGGACTTGGCGCTGGTCAATGCCGACTGCGCCGACGAGATTTATATCATCGGCGAGAACCATCGCATCGACGGCAACGACCACGACGCCTACACCATGGACTGCCTCGCCATCATCAACGAAGCTTTCTCGCATAAGGAGAAAGCCATGCCTCCGCTGCCCGACTCGAAAGATACTTCTACTGAAGCACAGGCAGTGAGAGAGCTTTGGAAACCTGTGAAATGCCATGTGATGATGGAGTATCAGGCCAGCACCAAGATATTCCAGTATACCGACCTACCACTTAGCGCGCTGCTCGACTTTATCCCCTTCAACTTCTACGAAAAGTGGGCCGAGAAAGTGCTTGCCGAGCCTAAAGCCTTGATAGGCCATGCTCCCACCGAACTTATGGAGACCTCCAAGAGAGTGCATCTCATAGTGATAGGCATGTCGAAGATGGGCACCATGCTCGCGGCTCAAGCAGCGCTCAGGTGCCATTTCCCAAACTTCTTCTTAAACGGCTCCCATCCTCGCACCCTCATCACGTTTATCGACCGCGACGCCTCGCTGCAGATGGACTATTTCAAGGGACGCAATCCTGCGCTCTTTCATCTCGCTCGTTGGCGCTATGTCGATGCCAGCGAGTATCTTGATAGCAACCATATCTATTGTCCCAAGGATGGCAAGGAGATTTATCTGCCGACCTTTGAGGGGGTCGACCCCATGGCTGGCGTAGGGATGACCTCTTGGTTTAAGGACAATGGGGTAGGGACGGCCACGATGGATATCGACTGGGAGTTTCTGCAGGGCGACGTTGGCAGCGCCGCCATTCAGCAGTATCTCCACGATGCAGCCGCCGACGCTGATGGCTTGACCACGATAGCCGTGTGTCTGCCGGTGACGTTTGAGGCTGTGTCGGCCTCGATGTTCCTGCCAGAGAGCGTCTATCTCAGCCCCTCGGTGCTGAGGATTCTCGTGCAGCAAGAAGCCACCGATGCCATCATTGAGGCGGTGTCGCGGCCTATCGAAGCCTCCAAATACAAGGACGATGAGGGACACACGGTGATGGTCGACACATACCATAAACTCCAGCCCTTCGGGATGCTCAACCGTTGCAACTATCTGGCTGGCGACGATCTCGTCCCAAAGGTGGTGCATTATATCTATTGCGAGACCTACAACATTAATAGCGGTGCGCTCCAGTTGCCAGCCTCCGAGCGCGATGCTTATTGGCATTCGCGTTTTAGCGCGTTGGCTGCGAGTCTGTGCAAGGAAGTAGATAGGCTTGTGGGAGGATCTGCTGCTGACGTCAATTCTTGTCCCACCCTTCTGTCGGTGGAAGAGGAATATCGCAAGATATCAAACAGTAACGGTAAGAGCATACAGGCTAAGCGATGGTCCAATCTCTACAATGCGGTGACGATTGGCGTGAAGTGTGAGGTGTATGGCTTGAAGCCTTCATCCCAGCCGCTGGACATCACATCCCCTGCCGAGCGGCAGATAGTGGAGCAGCTTTGCATCGTGGAGCAAAACCGCTGGAACTTCGAGCAGATTCTCATCGGCTATCGTCCCAAAAAGAAAGGCGATGAGCGCAAATACTCCAAGCATGTGGAGGAGAAGGACGACTATAAGCTGCGTCGCATCCATCTCGACTTCTGTCCTTATGAGCACCTCGATGAGCAGTCTAAGATCTACAATCGTGGGCTGTCGCTGATGCTCCCTGTGCTATATTATATTTCAGAAAGTCTCAAGAAGAAATCCTCTAATACTACTCCTACGATATGAACCCCAAAGAATATACACCGGCACCAATCGATACCACAGATGTGGTTCTCCCCCCGGAGCTCCTGGCTCTTGGCGAGGCGATAGCTAAAAACGTGCATGAAGTGTGGGCTCAAGGGCGCCTTGATCAAGGCTGGATCTACGGACCAGAGCGCGACGACGTGCTCCGTCATCATCCCTGCCTCGTGGCCTACGAAGAACTCTCCGACGACGAGAAGGCCTTTGACCGCGCCACGGCCCTCGCCACCCTCCGCCTCATCACCAAGCTCGGCTTCACCATCACGCCCCCCACCAACCACTGACCCCCGGATGCACACGGATTCCATCCGGATGGCCGCCAGGCGACATCGTAGGTTGGGCGGCCTCGCCCGACCGCCCAGGCGATGCTAACTCTATCTCCTCGGCGACATCTTTATCATCATTGCAATCCTATAGTAGCCTTTGTGGTAAGCCTCGGGTCGCTTGCCGCCGCTCCTATGATGAATGTAAACGCGCCGGGCTGGATGTGCCACTGGTGATCTTCAGCCGAGTAATAGCTAAACGCCTCGCGCGTGAGAGGAATGACTACGCGACGCTCCTCGCCTGGCTCCAACCACACTTTCTCAAACCCCTTCAACTCCTTCACCGGACGCTCCACAGCGCTGCTCTCATCTGGCGCCACATATAGTTGGGCCACCTCTGCTCCGCGTCGCTCGCCAGTGTTGACGAGCGTAAACCCTACGTTGACCCGCAGGCTGTCAGGGTCGTCATCAGCTATCTCCACGTCGATATCGCGGTAGTCGAATGTTGTGTAGGAGAGGCCGTGACCGAAGGGATAGAGAGGCTCCATGCCTCGCTTATCATATCCCCTGTAGCCCATCATCAGCCCCTCGCGATAGTAGACGCGACGCTCGTTGCGCGTCTCGTCATATCCGCCGTAGGCAGGGGAGTCGGCCCATTGGCGCTCAATCGAGAAGGGGAGACGTCCCGAGGGATTTACTTTACCAGAAAGTATATGGGCCAATGCGCGCCCTCCTTCTTGCCCCGGATATAGCAGATGAAGGATGGCTGGCATATCGTCAACCCATCGCGACATGTCCACCCCGCCACCACCGTGGAGCGTCACCACCAGGCGAGGATTGACCTTGTGCAATTCGCTTATGAGCAAGTCTTGGCCATAGGGAAGCTCAAAGGGACGGTCGCGCCCCTCCTTCTCTATCATGCCGTTGAGCCCTGCACACACCACCACCACATCGGCCTGACGGGCCAGCCGCAAGGCCTCGCTAAAGTCTACGTCGCTCTGATAGGCATAGCCAAAGTGGCCCTCGGCGGGCAGACAATTATTGTTGTAGTATTCCAAGCGGATAGGCAGTCGCTCTCCCTGCTCCACTGCTATCGCTTTGCGCCCAGAAATAAACGAAGGCTCATCGGCAGCGTCATAAACCACCTCACCGGCAACGCTCAGCCGCATCCCTCCTTGACCATCCACGAAGAGCAGCAGGCTATCCGTCTTAGCAGCTTCGATATATCCCTCCCACACGATGGCGTATTCGTCGCCCAACTCGGCATCAATGTCCGGACGACCTTCCCACTGGAAGTTTACTTGGTTTTCACGGCGCTCGGCCACTGGTTGCATATCTGTGGATGAGCCTTTATAGTAGCGCGCCGAGAGGCCGCGTTCTCCCTCAGGCGTGAAGAAGATGCTCCCTTGATATAGATTATTCATGAAGAGGGGAGAGATGCCCTCGGCGTAATAAATCGTGGCCTGTGGAAACTCCTCTTGTATCCCCTCCAGCGGAGAGATGACATACCAGGGATGGACCCTCGAGCTGCCCCCACCGCCATAGCAGATAGGAGCTACAGAAGAGGTGGCGTCGTTGATTAGAGAATGGCTGGCGTTGGGTCCTATCACGGCTATGCTCCGTATGCTGTCGGGGCAGAGGGGGAGGAGCGCATCGGCGTTTTTAAGCATCACTATCCCTTGCTCGGCGGCGTGGAGAGCCAGAGCGTTGGCTGCGTGGTTGAAGCGCGGTATCGTCGGGTCGAGCTGTGGGCGGTCAAAAAATCCCATCTCCATACAGGGCGTGTAGATGCGCCTCACCTTCTCATCGATCATCTCCTCGGTGATGGAACCGTCGGCAAGCATGGGGAGCAGCTTGTCGCGGATAAGCCAGTCGTTGCTCCCCATCTCGAGGTCAAGGCCGCGGATGGCAGCCTCTGGAGAGTAGGTGCAAGCCCAGTCTCTCATCAGCATCCCCTGGAAGCCCCAGTCGCGCTTAAGGATATCTATAAGAGTGGCGTTTTCGGTGCAATAGGTGCCGTTCACGAGGTTGTAGCCCGTCATCACGGCCCTGACGCCACCGCGCTCCACGGCAGCGCGAAAGGGTGCCAGATAGAGCTCGTGGAGCGTGCGCTCATCCACCTCTGTGCTGACGCGGTAGCGGTCAAACTCCTGGTCGTTGGCCGCGAAATGTTTCACGGTGGCAATCACCCCTCCATCTTGCACCCCTTGGATGAATGGCACTACCATCTCCGAGGCCAGATATGGGTCCTCGCCCATGTATTCAAAGTTGCGTGCGCTTTTGGAGGCGCGGTAGAGGTTGACTCCTGGCGCGAGCATGAAGTGAAGTCCGCGAGCGCGCCATTCCTGAGCGTACATCTGGCCCATCTCAGAGGCCAGTTGGCGGTCCCACGATGCCGTCATGGCCAGCGTGGCCGGGAAGGCCGTAGCGCGCCCATAGATGCCCCAGGAGGCAATTCCCAGCGGACCGTCGGCCAAGTGGAAGGCTGGTATCCCAAGACGCTCGCAGGGATGGAGATGAAAGTTCTCGTAGCCCGAGAGCAAGTCGATCTTCTCTTCGATGGTCATGCGGCTAAGCAAGTCGTCGATACGCTCGCCCACAGTGAGCGTCGAGTCCTGAAACGGATACTCTTGGGCAAGAGATACACTGGGGAGCCACAGCATCGTGGCGACAATAGCGTGACAAATGACTTTACAGACCTTCATGACAAATGATTTATATAATGATTAGAGATTGCAAAGTTACGAAAGAATCTTCACAAATTTGTGATTTTGACAAACTCTTTATATCTTTGCAACATTATTAAGGAAATAATGATTGTCACTTTTGAGAGAAGATATCTGAAAGAACTATATGATTGCCAATAATTTGACTCCCTTTGAACCAACCCACCCTGGCCAGTTGCTGCGTGCCGAACTCGAAAAACGCCATTTGACGCAAGCTCGACTCGCTGAGCAAATTGGAGTATCGCCTTCTCTGCTCAACGAGGTAGTCAATGGAAAGCGCGCCATCAACACTCAACTGGCTCTTCTCCTTGAGGCCGCTTTAGGCATTTCAGCTACAGTCTGGATCAACCTCCAGACTAGTTATAATTTGCAAATGGCAAAAGCGGACACAGCATTCATGAGCCGTCTTGCCAATATTCGCAAGATAGTGGCCTTATTGTAGACTTTCCCCGCTGCGGCAGCCTATGTAGTGCGGTTGCCTCAACCGCCCATGTTTGGCGGCTGCCTCAGCCGCAGTAGCGGCGCAGCCGCAAAAACCATCTACGGAGCTCGCGGAAAACCACGGAAGCCATCCGGGCGAGGTTTTCCACGGAAGCACACGAAAGCACACGGAGCACACGGATTCCACTGATGCACACTGATGCACACGGATTTCACTGATGGACACGGATTTCACTGATGGATACGGATGGACTCGGATTCCATCCAGATGGCCGCCAGGCGACATCGTAGGTTGGGCGGCCTCGCCCGACCGCCCAGGCGATGCTAACTTTCTCCCCTCTGCGGCAGCTTTCGCAGTGCAGCGGCCTCCGCTGCTCTTTGCGCGGCTGCCTCAGCCGCAAGTGGCGGCGCAGCCGCCTAATCCCCTCGGCCATAGCGCGTGTGCCGGAGGGCCGGCACACCAGGTGCGGCTGAGGCAGCCGCAAAACATAGGCGGCTGAGGCAGCCGCACTACATAGCCTCCGGGCCTCGCCAGGCGACATTGTAGGTTGGGCGGCCTCGCCCGACCGCCCCGCCGATGCTAACTTTCTCCCCTCTGCGGCAGCTTTCGCAGTGCAGCGGCCTCCGCTGCTCTTTGCGCGGCTGCCTCAGCCGCAAGTGGCGGCGCAGCCGCCTAATCCCCTCGGCCATAGCGCGTGTGCCGGAGGGCCGGCACACCAGGTGCGGCTGAGGCAGCCGCAAAACATAGGCGGCTGAGGCAGCCGCACTACATAGCCTCCGGGCCTCGTCAGGCGACATTGTAGGTTGGGCGGCCTCGCCCGACCGCCCCGCCGATGCTAACTTTTCTGCCCAGGCGATGCTAACTTTTACCCCCCTCGCCGATGCTAACTTTATCTAAGAGTTTTTTTGTAATTTTGCCTGCGCAACCTTAAAATACTGACCCCCTTATGAAAGCCTTTCATTATCCCTTGCTGTTGATGGCCTCACTCATCGTGGCCTGCCAACATTCACCACGCCTCGACGTGACCCCAAGCGCTGGCGACCTTTCCTTCACCGACTTTGCTTCCCGCTGGGACGAAGCTATCCCGCTGGGCAACGCCACCGTGGGAGCCCTCGTGTGGCAACACGGCGACACGCTGCGCCTATCGCTCGACCGCGTCGACCTCTGGGACCTCCGCCCATCCGACAGCCTCGCAGGGCCCGACTTCACCTTTCAGTGGGTCAAGGACCACATACGCCGACAGGACTACCGCCCTGTGCAGAAGAAACTCGACGACCCCTACGACCGCGAGCCTGGACCATCCAAAATCCCAGGTGCGGCTCTAGAACTGGCGCTCGACTCGCTGGGGCGCCCTTCGGCCGTAGAGCTATATCTCAACAACGCCCTCTGCGAGGCCCGATGGGACAACGGTGCTCGGCTGCTGACGTTTGTCCACGCCACAGAGCCTGTCGGTTGGCTCGTCTTTGAAGGACTGCCCGAAGACGTCACCCCCGAGATAGTGATGCCACGCTACAGCCTTGAAGGCACGGCGGGAGAGGAGAGTCCCGTGACGGGCCAAGATCTACGCCGCCTTGGCTACAAGCAAGGCGAGGTGACGAGCCACGCGGATGGAGATGTCCACTCGCTGGTATATCATCAGCCGGGATATGACGATTTCAGCTATGACGTTGCCGTCAGCTGGGAGCGTCGCGGCGATGCACTTTACGCAGCGTGGAGCCTCACCTCATCGATGACCCCCGATCAAGCCTTGGCCAAGACTCAAGAAGCCCTAAAGCGAGGCGTTGAAAGCGACTATCGTAGCCATATGGACTATTGGGATGGGTTTTGGGCAGCCTCATCTATCAACGTGCCCGACAGCGTGATTCAGCGCCAGTATCTCAACGAGATGTATAAACTCGGTTCGGCAGCGCGCGAGGATTCCTATCCAATCTCGCTGCAGGCCGTGTGGACTGCCGACAACGGCCATCTGCCCCCATGGAAAGGCGACTACCACCACGACCTCAACACCCAACTCAGCTATTGGCCAGTCTACACCGCCAACCATCTGCAGGAGGGCCTCGGCTATCTCAACACCCTCTGGGACCAGCGCGACGTCTACCGACGCTACACCCAGCAGTATTTCGGCACCGATGGCATGAATATCCCCGGGGTATGCACCCTCACGGGCGAACCGATGGGCGGCTGGATACAGTATTCGATGTCGCAGACCGTGGCCGCTTGGCTTGCGCAGCACTTCTATCTCCACTGGCGCTATTCGGCCGACCCCGATTTCTTGGCCGAGCGAGGCTATCCCTTCCTGAAGGATGTAGCCACCTATATGGAGCAACAGAGCGAAGTGAAGGATGGCGTCCGTAGGCTGGAATATAGCTCCAGCCCCGAGATCAACGACAACTCGCTGGAGGCATGGTTTCCCGAGATGACCAACTACGACCTGTCGCTGATGCAATGGCTCTTTGGTGCGGCCTTCGAGATGGCATCTGCTTTGGACCTCCCCGATGAAGCAGCCCATTGGGCCGCAGTCAGAGACGAGCTGCCGGTGCTCGACCTCGACGAGAAAGGCGGTTTGACCTTTGCTCCGGGGCATCCCTACGACGTGTCGCATCGCCATTTCTCCCACGCCATGGCCATCCACCCGCTGGGGCTTGTTGACTGGAGCCAGGGGGAAGAGAGCCAGCAGATAATCCGCGCCACCATTGAGAGTCTTAAGGAGCATGGCCCCGACTATTGGGTGGGCTATAGCTACGCGTGGCTGGCCAACCTTCAGGCCCGCGCCCACGATGGCGAAGGCGCTGCGGAGACGTTGAGGACGTTTGCCGAGTGTTTCTGCCTGCCCAACACCTTCCATGCCAATGGCGACCAGACGCGTAGCGGCAAGTCGCGCTTCACCTATCGACCCTTCACGCTTGAGGGCAACTTCGCCTTTGCCTCGGGTGTGCAGGAGATGTTGCTGCAGAGCCATGCGGGTAGGGTAGAGGTGTTCCCGGCCATTCCGGCTGAGTGGCGGACGGCGGTGTCGTTTGACAACCTGCGAGCCATGGGCGGATTTCTCGTGTCGGCCACAATGGAGGAGGGTCGCGTGACGCGCCTGAGCATCCTCTCCGAGCGCGGCGGCGAGCTGCGCCTCCTCTCGCCACTAACTGGCGAGGAGGAAGTGTACCCCACCACCCCCGGCCAGCGCCTCACCCTCATCTAATCCTCCTCTTGTAGTGCGGTTGCCTCAACCGCCCATGTTTGGCGGCTGCCTCAGCCGCAGTGGCGGCGCAGCCGCAAAAACCATCTACGGAGCTCGCGGAAAACCACGGAAGCCATCCGGGCGAGGTTTTCCACGGAGCACACGGATACTCGGATGCACACGGAAACACACGGAGCACACGGATTTCACTGATGCACACGGATTCCATCCGGATGGCCGTCAGGCGACATCGTAGGTTGGGCGGCCTCGCCCGACCGCCCCGCCGATGCTAACTTTCTCCCCTCTGCGGCAGCTTTCGCAGTGCAGCGGCCTCCGCTGCTCTTTGCGCGGCTGCCTCAGCCGCAAGTGGCGGCGCAGCCGCCTAATCCCCTCGGCCATAGCGCGTGTGCCGGAGGGCCGGCACACCAGGTGCGGCTGAGGCAGCCGCAAAACATAGGCGGCTGAGGCAGCCGCACTACATAGCCTCCGGGCCTCGTCCGGCGCCATCGTAGGTTGGGCGGCCTCGCCCGACCGCCCAGGCGATGCTAACTTTCCTTCAAAATCTGCTTAAAGATTTTTGGCTTTTTGAAATAAAACCACTAAATTTGCCCTCTCCTTACCAATCATCCACACACCCCACCACACAAACTGCCATCTCGCCCACGATGCCTGAATCTATCCCCGTCGACATAAACGAAGATGCCCTGCTACGCTCCGACTCGGTAGTGATGGCCGAACTGCTGCGCGACCATACCACACGCCGCAACATCATCTGGGCCACCGACGACTATGCCCATCTCGGCGAGGGATTCTCGTTTGCCGACCCCATAGCCATCGACCATATCACCGGACCCTATATCAACGTCATCCGCCCACGTGCCCTTAAGAGCCGCGAGCAGCAGCGTGCCCGCGCCCGCGAGAAGGCCGAGGTGTTTACCCCCTCGTGGATATGCAACGCCCAAAACAACCTCATCGACGAGGCTTGGTTTGGCCGTAAGGACGTGTTCAACACCGAGATTGAATACCCAGATGGCACTCACTCCTGGGACTCCAACCCCGACCCCATCACCTACCCCAAAGGCAAGACCTGGCGCGACTACGTGCGCGACACGCGCCTGGAGATCACCTGCGGTGAGGCCCCTTACCTCGTGAGCCGCTACGACACCACCACTGGCGAGGCAATCCCTCTCAACCGCCGCATTGGTCTTCTCGACCGAAAACTGAGAGTGATAAGCGAAAACACATCGACCACCAAGGAATGGCTCGACGCGGCTCAAATTGCCTATATGAACACCTACGGCTATGAATGGCAAGGCGACAACCTGCTGCTGGCCCGCGAAGCCCTCTTTGTGAGTTTTCTGGAGTATTTTCAAGCCAAGTTTGGTCGTCTCCCGGTGGCTCGTTCTCAGAAGTATATCGCATACATCACCTCGTGGAACCTCTGGCAGATGGATGGCCTCAAAGGCGTGATCCCCATGACTTGTGGCGATCGACTCTCCGCAACTCAAAACCTCTTTGGAGAAACCGAAGAGACCATCACACCATGTGAAGGTTGCCGCTCCAACGACATCCGCCGCCATAACGGCACGTATGCCCTCATCCGCGACTGGAGCGCCAAAGCAAAAGAACGCCGCAAACTACGCTATATCGACCTCATAAAGTAAACCCCATATATCACTCTTCTCCACCAATGCAGAAGTACTTTGAAGAACTAAAGCCACGGCTTATCTACGTGTTTCGCGTACCAAACGAGCGCCACGAGGGTTGCTTGAAGGTAGGCGAAACCACCCTCGATGCCGATGGCTTATCGCTGATGGACGTGCTTCAACTCCAACCCAACGCGAGCTTGCTTAACAACGCGGCTCGTGCACGCATCAACCAGTACACCCAGACCGTCTCCACACCCTACGACTTGCTCTACACCGAGCTGGCCATCTACACCAAGGGACTTGGCGTGGCGTCGTTTCAAGACAAGGATGTCCACGCGGTGCTGCTACGCTCAGGAGTAAAGCGCAAGGAGTTTGAGGGCACGGCGAAGCAGGGTAAGGAATGGTTTGTCACCGATCTGGAGACCGTGAAGCGCGCCATCAAGGCCGTGAAGGAGGGACGCCAGTCGCTGCTGCCCCACGAGGTCACTTTGGAGCAGTCGCCCATAGAGTTTCGTCCCGAGCAGCGCAAGGCCATCGACGACACCAAGAAGCGATTCGCGAGGTATGACAGGATGCTCTGGAACGCCAAGATGCGTTTTGGCAAGACCCTCTCGGCCTTGCAGGTGGTGAAGGAGATGGACTACCGGCGCACACTCATCCTGACCCATCGACCTGTGGTGGATGACGGATGGTTTGGCGACTTCCAGAAGATATTCTACGACAGCCCCAACTACGATTACGGCAGCAAGAAGAAAGGCGCCTCCCACGCCAGCCTTGAAAAGCGAGCTCAGGAGGACGGCCTTCACTATGTCTATTTCGCCTCGATACAAGACTTACGCGGTTCAGAGGCCGTAGGCGGGAAGTTTGACAAGAACGACAACATCTTCTCAACCCCCTGGGATCTTCTCATAGTAGACGAGGCCCACGAGGGGACTCAGACCGCGCTCGGCAAGGCAGTGATGGAGGAACTCAGCAAGCATAAACCGAAGGAATTGTCACTGACCGGCACGGCTTTCAACCTCATCAACAACTACGATGAAGATGGAGTGTATACCTGGGACTACACCATGGAGCAACGCGCCAAGGCTGAGTGGGACCAAAACCATTTTGGCGACCCCAACCCCTACGCTGGTCTTCCGAGGATGAACATCTACACCTACGACCTCGGCCGGCTGCTGAAGAGCGATGAGTTTGACGACGAGGACGTGGCCTTTAACTTCCGTGAATTTTTCCGCACCACGCCAGAGGGTCGATTTGTCCACGAGGCCGACGTGCGCCATTTTCTCGACCTGCTCACCAAGGAGGACCCCGAGAGCATGTACCCCTTTGCCAACCAACGCTATCGCTCCATCTTCCGCCATACGCTGTGGATGCTCCCCGGAGTGAAGGAGGCAAAGGCTATGAGCGCCTTGCTGCGCCAGCATCCCACGTTTGGCTACTTTGAGATAGTCAACGTGGCCGGCGAGGGCGACGAGGAGGAGGCCCATGAAGAAGCACTTCAGAAGGTCAACAAAGCCATCAAAGATCATCCCGATGGCACCATAACCCTGTCGTGTGGCCGACTGACCACGGGCGTTAGCGTGCCACAATGGATGGGTGTGTTGATGCTCGCGGGGTCGTTCAACACCGCTGCTTCGAGCTATATGCAGACCATCTTCCGTGTGCAGACCCCTTACACCTTCAACGGTTTGGTGAAGGAAGACTGCTACGTGTTTGACTTCGCCCCCGACCGCACCTTGCAGGTGCTTGCTACCGTGCCTCGCGTATCCACTAAGGCTGGCAAGACCACCGAAGAGCAGAAGCAGGCGTTGGCGCAGTTTCTCAACTTCTGCCCCGTGATAGGCATGGAGGGGAGCAAGATGGTGGCCTACGACGCCAACCGCATGATGGAGCAGCTGAAGAAGGCCTATGTGGAGCGTGTGGTGACCAACGGATTTGAGGACGGATATCTCTACAACGACGAGCTTCTCAAACTCTCTGATGTGGATGTGAAAGACTTTGCCGACCTGAAAGCTAAGATAGGCCAGACCAAAGCCATCGGTAAGACCGGCAATATCGACATCAACAGGCAAGGCCTCACCAACGAGGAATACGAGGAGAAAGAGCGCCTTGAGAAGAAGCCCAAAAAACAACTCACCCCGGAGGAACAGGCGCGGCTGGAGGAGTTGAGAAAGAAGAAGAAGGTGCAGCAAGATGCCATCAGCATCCTGCGTGGTATCTCCATCCGCATGCCCCTCCTAATCTACGGCGCGGAGATTACCGACGAGGATGAGCAACTCACCATCGACAACTTCACTTCGCTGATCGACCCACAGTCGTGGGAGGAGTTTATGCCCAAGGGAGTGACGAAGCAGGTGTTTAATCGCTTCAAGAAGTATTACGACGCCGATATCTTCGCCGCCGCTGGCAAGCGCATACGCGCCATGGCTCGCGCTGCCGACCGTCTCACTATCGAGGAACGCATTGAGCGACTGGCCCATATCTTCAACTCCTTCCGCAACCCCGACAAGGAGACCATCCTTACGCCGTGGCGCGTGGTCAACATGCACATGGGCGACTGCCTTGGGGGCTACTGCTTCTTTGACGAGGAGTATAAAGAGTTGCTTCGCGAACCCCGCTACATCGACCACCATCGCGTGACCGACGACGTGTTTACTCCCGGTTCTTACCTACTGGAGATCAACTCCAAGAGCGGACTCTATCCTCTCTATCTGGCCTACAACCTCTATCGTCGAGCGCTGAAGGAGGAGATGACCTCGCCCAAGACGCTGGAGGAACATCAGCGAGTGTGGGACTTGGTGGTGCGCGACAACATCTTCGTAATCTGCAAGACGCCAATGGCAAAGTCGATTACGCGCCGCACCCTCATGGGCTATCGTCCAGGGAAAGTCAACACCCGCTACTTTGAGGACCTCGTGAATCAAATCAAAAACAAGCCCGACAACTTCCTTGCAAAGATGGTTAAGGGCCACTCTTTTTGGAAACGAAACGACAACGACAATATGAAATTCAAAGCCATAGTCGGCAATCCTCCGTATCAGGAAATGGATGGGGGAGCAGGGGTAAGTGCAACTCCACTATATAATTTATTTGTTGATATCTCAAAGAAGTTTTCTCCCAACTACATTTCTATGATTATGCCAGCTAAATGGTATACTGATGGAAAAGGTTTAGAGAATTTCAGACTCTCGATGTTTCAAGATACCCATTTAGAAAAATTGGTTGACTTCACGGATTCTCGTGACGTTTTCCCTACGGTTGACGTAGCGGGTGGAGTCTGTTATTTCTTAAGAAATGCTGATTATGATGGAGAATGTAAGTTTATTTCTTGTCACCAAAATGAGAGGAAGGTAGGTCTTAGAAATCTTGCCGAGACTAAAACGTTTGTACGCCATCTTGAAGGGAGTTCTATTGTTGATAAAATTAAATCTCTTTCTACTGAGACTTTGGATTCTAGGGTCTCTACTCGTAAACCATTTGGTTTAGCCACGAATGTTTTACCGATGGAGAATGGGGATATAAGGTTACGTTTCAATAAAGGCTTCGGTCTTTACGATTCGAGTCTTATTGAGAAAAATAAAGAGGCAATACCTTGTTGGAAAGTAATAATTTCTTATCTGGCTGCAGAACATGCAGGCCAAACAGATGCCCAAGGGAAAAAGAAAATTTTATCCTCTCTCAGTATATTAA
>JAJBVL010000093.1 GCA_020859845.1 Bacteroidales bacterium | reverse complement strand
CATGAAGCGGTAGTCGTCGTGGTAGGCCACGGTCCAGACGTCCTCGACGCCCAGGAACAGGCGTTGGCTGACGCGGCGGAGAAGTGTCGGGGCCGGGGTCATGGCGAGGAGGTTGGGGATAATGGTCGGGGTATGATAATGGTCGGGATGTTGAGAGGTTGAATGACTGGTATAGGATGGGGTAAGGATGGCGATTGTCGAGAACGGGGCAGGGAAGAAAGGGGCTACTCCTTCCTGAACCTTTGCGTGGCGGAGCGGCCTCCCGAGGCCACGGTGGCGAGGTACCAGCCCGGCGGCAGCGCGGATATGGCTATGGCAGCACCGGTGGCGTCGCTGGCCCACAGCCTCCCCTGTGCGTCGTGGACGGCGACGGTGCCCAGGGGCTCACCTTCGGCCAGCGCCACGGTGAGCCTGTCGTCCGTGGCCGATAGGGAGAAGGAGCCGGGCGCCAGCGTCCCCTGTGGCTCGGCGGTCTCCTCGACCGCCTGAAACCCCCGCGAAAGGGCGGCGCGGGTAGCGGACAGGGACGTCGCCGTGGCCAAGTCGGGGCACACGAGCAGCCTCTTTGCGGTCTCAACGCTGTCGCCGCGCTCCAGGCGCGTCTCCGTGCCCTCCACCAGCGGCAGGACGCTCCCCGGGGTGTACCAGCGCAGGCTGCGGCTGGCGAGGACCGTCGCGTTCCCGGGGTCGTCGGCCCACAGGGTGTCGACGGACAGAGTCTCCACCAGGACGGTCTCGGGCACGGTGTCGTTGGGGGGCAGCAACAGGGCACCGCCCCGGCGGCTCTCGATCCTCCAGCGCGGGGCGCTGAGGGAGGTGCCCACGCCGACGGTGAAGCGGCTCAGGGTGTCGGCTGTCTCGGACCAGGCCTCGGCCCCGGCCAGTACGAGGTACGGCGGTGGCGTTTGCGATGTGGCCTGCGCCGTGCGGCTGTTGCTGCCGAGGTAGCGGACGGTGTCGCCCCAGAAGAGGAACCAGTCGCGGACGCGGCCGGTGGTGCGACCAACGAGAGTGTCTCCGTAGAGCCTGTACGTGCGCTCCACTTCCCCTGTCTTCACCACGTTGCGAAGGTCCCAGACCGAGGCAACTTCCCCAGCCTCTGGCAAATCAGCCTCCTCAACTTCCCATAGCCACACTGTCTCACCGTTGCACGGAAGTGTTTGGACCCTGAGGCTCAGGAGGGGCGCAAGTGATAGGAGGATGGCAAGGAGAATCTTCATGGAGTGGAAAGGTTAATTAGTGTGATGAATGGACCAAAGTTATAAATAAATTTGGCAATTTGCAAGAATAATGCTGCCTTTTCCCTTAAATTCTTAATCCTCGGAGTAATGGCGGAGGACGCGGCGATAAGAGTTGAAGATCTTGCTCTTGCTCACAAAACCTACATATTTGCCTCCTTGGACCACAGGGAGATTCCATGCCCCGGTGTCGTCAAAGATTTTCATCACTTGCTCCATGCTCATGGAGATGTCAATCTTGGCTGGCGGCGCGCTCATGAAGGTCTCCACGTGCATGCGGCGGTAGAGGTCGGGGCGAAACATGATGTTGCGTATTTCATCCAGCAACACAAGTCCCAGCAGGTCGCCCTTGTCGTTGAGCACTGGGAAGAGGTTGCGGTTGCTCTTGGCGATGACGCCCACCATCTCCTTGAGGCTCATCTCGGGACGCACGGCCATAAAGTCGGTCTCGATGACGCTGTTGACCTTCAAGAGGGTCAGGACAGCCTTGTCCTTATGGTGGGTCAGCAACTCGCCGCGCTGCGCCAGTCGCATGGTATAGATGCTGTAAGGCTCGAATAGCTTGATAGTGCCGTAGCTCAGGGTGGAGACAATGAGCAAGGGCAGGAAGAGTTCATAGCCCCCCGTCAGCTCTGCCGTCAAGAAGATGCCCATCAGCGGTGCGTGCATCACTCCCGACATCACGCCAGCCATCCCCATCAGCGCGAAGTTTTTGACCGAGAGGTCGAGGGCAAAGGTGTTGTTGAGAAGATATGCAAAGAAGAATCCTGCCATACACCCTACGTAGAGCGAGGGCGCAAATGTACCACCCACACCGCCAGCACCGTTGGTGGCCGAAGTGGCAAATACCTTGGTGATGATGATAAGACCGATAAACAGGATGATAAACCACACGTTGTCGCGGTCGCTATAGAAGATGGAGCCGTCGACAATGCCCGACACGTTGCCTCCCAGGAGGTCTACTATGGCACCATACCCTTCGCCGTAGAGGGGCGGGAAGAGGAAGATGAGACACGAGAGGATGAGGCAACCTATACCGAGCTTCTTCCAGGGATTGGCCATGCTGCTAAAGAAATTCTCCATCATGTTCATCACTCGCGTGAAGTAGAGCGACACAAGCCCACAGAACACTCCCAGCAGGATAGCGTAAGGGATGCGCCCTGTGACAAACGGCTCGCTCTGAAGGAAGAAAAACTCCACGTCGTAGCCAGTAAAAATATAGGCCATCGTAGCGCCTGTGATAGAAGCTATCAGCAGAGGCATCACCGACACGGTGGTGAGGTCGATCATCAACACCTCAAGAGTAAAAAGCATTCCCGCTATCGGGGCCTTAAAGATGCCTGCGATACCAGCCGCGGCGCCACACCCCACGAGGATCATCAACACCCTCGGCGACATGCGGAAGGCCTGACCGATAGTGCTACCGATAGCCGCACCAGTAAACACAATAGGTCCCTCGGCTCCCACCGAGCCACCAAAGCCTATGGTGATAGAGCTTGCCACCATCGAAGAGTACATATTATGGCGCTTCAATCGGCTTTTATTCTGGGAGATGGCATATAACACACGGGTCACACCATGGGAGATATTGTCTCTCACCACATAGCGCACGAAGAGCATGGTGATAAGAATACCCACTGCCGGATAGATAAAGAATAGGTAGTTGCCACCCGTCTGGTCGAGATGGGAGGTGAGGAGCCCCGAGATGAGATGGATGAGCGACTTAAGGATGAGGGCCGCAAAGCCGCCAGCGATACCCACCAAGAGCGAGAGAATGACGACAAACGTCTTCTCCTGTATATGCTTCTCGCGCCATATCAGCAGCGCCAGAAAACCGTCGTGGATACGCGTGGCCAATGTCATAGCGATGCCTCCCCGAGGGCTACACGCCCTTGCCGCTAAGAGTATGCACTACCGTTCGCCATAATACTCGGGCGTCCATCCATGGCGACAGATGGTCGAGATAGTAGATGTCGTAGACCATGCGTTCGCGCATTTGGGCGAGGGTTGTGGCATAGCCATAGCTGACGTTGCCCCAAGAGGTAAGGCCTGGACGCAGCGACTGCAGACGCCGATAAGAGGGCTCAAGTGCCGTCAGTTGGTCTACATATACTTGGCGCTCAGGACGAGGCCCAACGATTGACATATCGCCGCGGAGAACATTCCACAGTTGGGGGAGCTCGTCGACATGAAACCGGCGCAGGAATCGGCCCGAGGTGGTGACTCGCGGGTCGCCAGGTCGCGACAATTGCGGCCCCTGCTCCTCGGCAGTGACATACATTGAGCGTAGCTTGTAGAGGGTAAACGGTCGGCCTCCGCGCCCTATGCGCTGCTGGCGATAGATGACTGGGCCATGGGAGTCGAGCTTGACCCAACAAGACGCCACGGCCATTACGGGTGCGAAACAGACGAGCCCCACCGCCGCGGAGACGATGTCCATCAGGCGCTTAAATGTGGCTGCAGCGCCGCGTAGGATTGGTTTATGTTGAGGCTCGGTAGGGCTCAAGGGCGTAATATTTTTATCTCGCCATTATCTGATAGCTTGACCACTGATGATGGCGCTGCATCGGTGGCCTCGTCGTGGCGCAGGCCCACGACATAATCAACCTCGGCTATTATCTCGGGCGAAATCTCGGCAAATGAAGCCGGAGCCGCCTGCCCGCTGATATTGGCTGATGTTGACACTATGGGACGCCGCAAAGCTTTGCATAGGCGCTGGCAAAAGGGGTCGGCTGTGAGCCTTATCCCTATGCTGCCATCGGGAGCCAAAAGCTCCGTAGCCACTCCGCGGCCATGGTCGTAGATGATGGTCAAGGGGCGAGTGGCCACCTCCAGCAGTTGATAGGCCACCTCGGGCACCATCTCCACATGACGCTCCAGCATGGCCAGGTCGCTCACGAGGGTTATGAGGGCTTTGCTGTCGGCGCGACGCTTTATCTGATAAACGCGCTTGATGGCGTCTTTATTGTACGCATCACACCCTATACCCCATATCGTATCCGTAGGGTATAGTATCACTCCGCCTCGGCGTAGGGTCTCCACAGCCGCTGCGGCCTCTTGTGCCATCGACGTAGGCATCTCTTTTACGTTGGCCATATTGTTTTGTCTTGCAAAGTTAGCAGAATTTGGCTCAACGGCAAAGGATTGAGACGATAAGTTGACGCAGTGAGGCGCTTTTTAAGGCAAAATGGCAGGCCGTGCCTTTTCGGTAAGCATCCGATGGCCTATACGACAGTAGAGACATTTGCGCTCTTCGCAATATTTGCGGCGCAGCTGTATCAAGGCTTGGGAGGCAAAGGCGGTGGCTATCTTAAGGCCTGTGTCGGTAAACATACGCACCACCGTGTTGGCCTCGGCCGGAGTGGTCATCAGCAAGTCAATGGCTCTCTGAGTCAAGGAGTCGTCATCATGGGAGAGGCCATAGGCGTATTGGAGTGGCACCACCACATTTATCACCAAGCTATTGACAGTCATTTGGCTCATGGCCACTATGGGGTGGGAGAGGGGCATGCCATAGGTGTAGCGATAAGTCCAGTATTGACTAAGCTCTACCGCGAAAAAGCTTAAAGCCTCTGCCAACGACTTAATCTCAAGCAGCGGACTTACCAAACGCGGATGATGGTGGAGCATGGCAGCCAGCGTGGCCAGCCGACGGTGGGGGAAGTTGGTGGGTCGCATCCTCGACATTTTCCAGCCAAGCGTTGAAGGGCGCTTGAGCGAGAACTTGTGGCTCAGGAAGGCGTATTCCTTCATTAGCTGCAACGCGTATTCCTCGCCCATCGTGAATCCCTCCTCGATGAGAGATGCTTGCCCAAGCAGGAGGGCTTCGAGCGAGAGCAGATTGTCGCGGTGCTTGGCCAGAAAGGGGAGGGGCATGGCAAAAGCCAATCGCTCACAAGGCTCGCCGTTGACACCAAAGCCCAGCGCTCGAGCCAGCAATACGTAGGCTGCGCTCTCCCAGTCGTGGTCGAGCCGCTCCAGATAGCTCAGTATGCGGTCGGTCTTCTCGTAGAGGCGCTCGTAGGCCAGGGCCGTTATCCAGTCTTGGAGATGGAGATGGCTCATGCTTTGGATAGTGGCCACGCATGGCAGCCGATTGATGTCGTGGTCGAGCAGTCGCTGACAGTCAATCTTAAAGCCCGGGGCCCAGGGCATCAGCATCTGAGGGATGGGAAGGCCGTTTTGGCGATGGATAATAGTGTCGCTGACATGCACCACGTGGAGTATCACCGAGTCGTAGGCCGGGTCGGTGTCGTGATGATGGTGGTGCCAGTCGCTGGCTCGGACGTGGATTTCGATGTTGCCTATCCATAGATGGCCTCCTATCTTCACCTTGGCATTGAAGAAGTCGGGGCCCGAATTGGTGTTGAATAGTCCGGGGTCGATTACCTGTATCACTTCACCGTCCACTGTCCTCATCTCGGTGGCACGCCATAGGCGGTGGTGCCAGACGTATTGCATCAGACGTTCCATGGTAATGGATAGTGTGGGCGAGAATAAAAAGAGTAATGAAGATGAAATATAGAAACAAAATTAATGATAATTGTTGTAACTTTGCACACAATCTCACAAAACAGTTACAATATTCACTTCAACATGGCAAAATTTTTCCAGGAATTCAAAGAATTTGCGATGCGCGGCAACGTTGTCGACATGGCTGTCGGTGTGGTAATCGGTGCTGCCTTTGGCAAAATCGTGTCGTCGCTGGTAGATGACCTTATCATGCCTTTGGTGGGCGTGGCTACCGGAGGGATGAACTTTACCGATTATAAGCTCGTGATACAACACGCTGTGATGAATGGCACCGAGGTGATAAAGCCAGAGGTGACTCTCAACTGGGGCTCGTGGATACAGACCGTGGTCGACTTCATCATCGTGGCCTTCTGTATCTTCGTGATGATAAAGTTTATCAACCAGCTCAAGCGTAAGAAAGAAGAAGCTCCTGCTGAGCCCGCACCCGCTCCCGAGCCTACCAAGGAAGAAGTGCTCCTCACGGAGATTCGCGACCTCCTGAAGCAGCAAGCTCAAGACAAGAAGTAAGCGCGCGCTCGCCTTACCCCTCTCGGCTTTTTATTTCCGGCCGAAGTCGGCTGGTATTTCACCCCATTGATCGGTGTCCCATTTCACGACGCGGTTGGTGGGGTGATGTGTTTGTATCCAGTGGTCGGCGCGCTCCAGCAGGTGGAGTATGTAGCCGTTGTCGGCCGTGGGGGTGAGTTGAGAGCGGCTGTGGCGATTGCGCAGCCAGTTTATAGCCGTGTGGCTATCGCTATAGATGGTGATATCGGGGCGTCCTTGCTTTTCGAGAAGAGCCAAGACGTGGATAAGGGCCAGGTATTCTCCGATATTGTTGGTGCCTCCAGCCAGAGGCCCTACGTGAAACAACTCTTGCCCGCTATCGATATCCACCCCGCGATATTCCACGGGGCCAGGATTCTTGCTGCATGCAGCATCTACTGCGATAGCTGGGAATACGATATCAGGGATGGCATGATAGTTGACAAAGGTGGGCGTATGGGATGCAATAGCTTTTAATACACCCAGATGCTCCTCTGGAGAGCCTCGATAAGCCTCGACGGCCGCTTCCAGGTTGTCAAAGCTCTTATAGCGAGCGTTGGGATAACCGGCCACGCGCATCTTACACTCCTCCCAGGAGTCGAAGATGCCCGTCTCTACGCCGTTCCATACCACGTAAAATTTCCTTTTCATCTGTCTCTCTGTCTCTCTGTCTCTCTATCTCTCTATCTCTCTATCTCTCTATCTCTACGATAACGTCAAGAATATGTTGATATCCACTTGGCGACGGCCCACTATCTGAGCTATCTGGGGATTGACCACCTTGCCCAAGAAGGTATAAGCCGCCTTCTGAAGGCCTGGCAGGAGCTTCAAGGCGTTGATGACGCCCTCGCAAGTCAGCATCTCGTGGAGCGTCGTAAGGAGCGTATTGCTCAAGGCCATGGCCGCTGTGCGTGGCACGGCGCTACCGGCGTTGACATAGCACACCCTTTCACCATCCTCCATGGGCGACGACCAAGCAGCGGCTGCCGACACATCGACCGTAGGCAACGAAGGTATCACTTGTCCGCTGTGTTCGTTGAGGTCAAATATCAACACTCCTCGCTTCATCAGGTTGACCACCGAGCTGTCGATGGTAAAGGGAAGGTTGAGGGGGGTGAGAATGACCACATCGGCCGTGCGCAGCGCGCTCTGCACCACACGCGGATGAAGCGCCGATCCTACGGCCCACTGACCCAACTCGCGGGTGGCATGTCGCAGTCGATACACGTCGTTGTCAAATATCCTCACACTGGCTCCTGCGCCTGCTGCCGACCGAGCGGCGGCGCGAGCAGCGATGCCGCTACCGATAATGCAACACTCACATGGCACGATACCAGCCACTCCTCCCAGCAGTATGCCCTTGCCTCGTAGGGAGTCGGCAAGCATAGCCGAAGCGATGGTCATGGCCGCGCGTCCATCAATCTCTGAGAGTATGTCGGCAAAGGGGAAGTTGCCGTGGGTGTCCTGTATGAGGTCGAGGGCGATGGCTATGATGCTGCGCGAGAGGAGCTCGTTGATGGCCGCTCTCGACTGATAGGGGAGGCCCAGCAGGGTGAGGAGCATAGCTCCGCGGCGCATGTGGCGTATGTCGGGGGGCATGAGAGGCGCCAGATGTATCACGATGTCACATCCCAGAGTCTCTGCCCTCGAGGCCACTTGAGCGCCATGGCTTGCATACTGAGTGTCGGTGTAATGAATCGAGGCAGCAGCGTCATGCTCTATCTTGATTACGAAGCCTTGCTCTACAAGCATCTCCACAGCCTCGGGGGTGAGGGGGAAGCGCCGCTCGTGGACCATCTGGCAGCAAGGGAGGCCGATGGTGAAGCAGCGACGATTGGTGGCCACTGGCGCTGGCTGTTCAGCGGGCGTAGGGGCAGAGGCTGAGGGAGAGAAGGAGATCATGACAATACTTCTTGGATGAATCGTTGAGCTGTGGCATCCACTTCCGCTTCGTTCTCGAGCAGGTCGCCACAAAATCTTTGAGTAGCTTTAGAATAAAATGGCCTACGCTTATCCAACGCCTCGACGATAAACGCCTTGAGCTCCTCATCGTCTTTCTGAGCTATCAGGGGGCGCTTGTGGCGTCCTCGCTTAAGGCGCGTGAAGAGCTTGCCAAGCGATGTGTCGAGCCACACGGTGGTGCCATGGGTGTTCATATACTCCATGTTGTCAAAAAAGCAAGGCGTGCCACCACCGCAGGCGATGAGCACGTCCTCAAACTCTCCTACCTCGTGGAGCATACGGCGCTCGAGGTCGCGAAACGCGTCCTCACCCTGGGAGGCAAAGATTTGCCTCACCGAGGAGTGATAACGTGTCTCGATATAAAGGTCAAGGTCGATAAAGGTCATGCCCGTCAGTCGGCTGACGGCGCGGCCTATCGTCGACTTGCCACATCCCATGTAGCCGATGATAAAGATGGGCTTCATCTCGATGGTCGGGGGGATAAGATGGGATGAGGGATTAAAACTCTGCGTTCTTGGGGGTGCGAGGGAAGGGGATGACGTCGCGGATGTTGGTCATGCCCGTCACAAAGAGCACCAGGCGCTCAAAGCCCAGACCGAAGCCCGAGTGGGGCACGGTGCCAAAACGGCGTGTGTCAAGATACCACCACATATCTTTCATAGGTATACCCAGTGTGGTGATGCGCTCCATGAGCTTGTCGTAGGAGGCCTCACGTTCGCTACCACCGATAATCTCGCCAATCTTGGGGAAGAGTACATCCATGGCGCGCACTGTCTTGCCATCCTCGTTTTGCTTCATGTAGAAGGCCTTGATCTCCTTGGGATAGTCGGTGAGGATCACGGGGCGCTTGAAATGCTCCTCCACGAGGTAGCGCTCATGCTCGCTCTGAAGGTCGGCTCCCCAGTAGACGGGAAACTCAAACTTGCGTCCGCTCTCCTCGAGTATCTTCACGCCCTCGGTATAGCTAAGACGCACGAAGTCGGAGGCCAGCACTCCTTCAAGGAGTTGGATGAGGTCGGGGTCATACATCTGCTGCAAAAACTCGATGTCTTCCCGACAGTGGTCGAGAGCATACCGAATGCAGTATTTCACAAACTCCTCTGCCAAGTCCATATTGTCCTTGATGTCATAGAATGCCATCTCAGGCTCTATCATCCAGAACTCTGCCAGGTGGCGCGGCGTATTGGAGTTTTCGGCGCGGAAGGTAGGGCCGAAGGTGTAGATTTCTCCCAGGGCAGTGGCTCCCAGCTCGCCCTCCAGCTGCCCGCTGACGGTCAAGGCGGTGGGCTTGCCAAAGAAGTCGGCCGAGTAGTCGACGGCCCCATCCTCTGTGCGGGGAGGATTGTCGATGGGAAGGGTAGTCACCTGAAACATCGCTCCAGCGCCTTCACAGTCGCTGGCTGTGATGAGCGGTGTGTGGAGGTAGAAGAAGCCTTTCTCCTGGAAGAAGCGATGGATGGCGAAGGCCAAGGCGCTACGGATGCGCAGGATGGCTCCAAACGTGTTGGTGCGTGGACGCAGGTGAGCTTTCTCGCGCAGGAATTCCAGAGTGTGGCCCTTCTTCTGCATGGGGAAGGTCTCGTCGGCGGTGCCAAACACTTCGAGCGTCTCGGCTTGTATCTCGCATGTCTGGCCTTTGCCCATCGACTCTACGAGTTTGCCTGTGACATGAATACTCGAGCCGGTAGTGACGGGCTTGAGCTGCTCGTCGGTGAAGCGAGCCATGTCGAGTACTATCTGAATGTTGCGGATGGTGGAGCCGTCGTTGAGGGCCACAAACTGTACATGCTTGTTGCCTCGACGCGAGCGCACCCATCCCATAACACTCACTTCGCTCCCTATCAATGAGGGAGCGAAGAGGTCTTTAATCTTAGTGCGTTTCATTAAGGGGGTGATAATGATGGTATATGGTTACTCAAAAGAACCCATCTTAAGGAAGTTGACTTCCTCCTGTGTGAGGTAGCGCCAACGTCCGCGAGGGAGATTCTTCTTGGTAAGACCGGCAAAGTATACGCGGTCGAGCTTGGTCACGTGGTAGCCGAGGCTCTCAAAGATACGGCGCACGATACGGTTGCGACCCGAGTGGATCTCGATTCCGGCTTGATTGCGGTCGGTGTCGGTGGCGTAGCTGATGGCATCGGCGTGGATTGGACCGTCGTCGAGCTCTATGCCATCCGCAATACGCTGCATATCTTCTTCGGAGATGTCCTTGTCACACCACACGTGGTAGATTTTCTTCTTTACATACTTAGGATGGGTGAGTTTGGAGGCTAAGTCACCATCGTTGGTGAGCAGGAGCACGCCAGTGGTGTTGCGGTCAAGACGACCTACGGGGTAGATGCGCTCGTCGCATGCACCCTTCACGAGGTCCATTACCGTCATGCGGCCATTGGGGTCGTCGCTGGTGGTCACGCAGTCCTTGGGCTTGTTGAGCAGGATGTAGCATTTGCTCTCCAGTGTCACAACCTTGTCGTCATACTCTACGGTGTAGTTGTGGGAGATCTTGGTGCCGAGCTCTGTCACCACTTGGCCGTTGACCTTCACCAGACCCTGCTGGATAAACTCGTCGGCCTCGCGACGCGAGCAGATACCAGCATTGGCCATAAACTTGTTGAGGCGGATTTGTTCGTTGGGATCGGGGATGGGGAGCTCATACTCTATACGCTTAGGACGCGGAGTGAAACTCTTGCCTCCACGGGGCATGCCATACTGATTCTGACGCTGCTGCCCTTGCTGACGGCGATTCTGGTTGTAGCCGCCTTGCTGGCGATTCTGGTTGTAGCCACCCTGCTGACGGCCTTGGTTGTAGCCACCCTGTTGGCGACCTTGGTTATAGCCACCCTGCTGGCGCCCCTGGTTGTAGCCGCCCTGTTGACGATTGGGGTTGTATCCGCCCTGTTGGCGATTGGGGTTGTAACCACCCTGCTGGCGATTGGGGTTGTAGGGGCGTTGCTGACGGCCTTGGTTGTAGCCGCCCTGCTGGCGAGGTTGGTAACCGCCTTGATATCCGCCTTCGGTGGGTTGCTCGGTGCCCTCCGCTGCTGCTCCTTCGGTAGGAGCACCTTCTGCTGCAGGAGCATGATACTGTTGACGACCCTGGTTGTAGCCGCCATGATAGCGATTGGGGTTGTAGTTGTTGTTGTGGCGTGGTTGGTATCCACCTTGACGTTGGTACTGGCGGTTGGGGTTGTATCCGCCTTGGGGACGTTGTTCGTTGTAATCGGTGCTTTGCTGGCCATCACCAGCGTTGGCAGGCGTAGAGAATGCTTGATTGTTGTCCTGGCCTTCGGAGATAGAGTTTCTCACTTCACCGATGCGTGGTCGCTTGCTTTTCTTTTCGTTGCTGTCCATGACTTACGGTAGTGTTTACGGTTTTTGGTTGTAGGGCTAATCTTAGTTGAAATAGTGGAAGATTCTGCCTCTCGGCGATAGAGTTGGATTACTGTTTCTGTTAATGATACTATTATAAAGTTGAGTGGTAAAAAAATAGGCGTTTAGTAAACTTTGATGCAAAGTTAGCCTATTTTTTCATCTATAACAACTTTGACAAAAAAAATCTCTCACAAAGGAGAGATTTTTTGTCTTGTAAGCTTGGTCAACGGCTGGTTAATAGCCTGTGTAAGTGTGGGGCGAGAGGCGATGGAGCTCCTCTTTCACCTCTGGGGAGACATTGAGGGTGTCGATAAAGGCGCTGATGCTTTCGGCGGTAACAGTGGAGTTGACGCGGGTCAGCTCCTTGAGGGTCTCGTAGGGGTGGGGATAGCCTTCGCGGCGTAGGATGGTCTGTATGGCTTCGGCCACTACATTCCACATCCCATCAAGGTCGGCGTTGATAGCGTCTTGGTTAAGGATAAGTTTGCCCAGGCCCTTCATGGTGCTGGCAAGGGCAATCAGTGTGTGGGCCAATGGCACGCCTACGTTGCGCAGCACGGTGGAGTCGGTCAAGTCGCGTTGGAGGCGCGATATGGGTAGTTTCATAGCCAAGTGTTCAAGAATGGCGTTGGCTATTCCCAAGTTGCCCTCCGAATTCTCAAAATCGATAGGGTTCACCTTGTGAGGCATAGCCGACGACCCTACCTCGCCAGCTTTTATCTTCTGCTTGAAATACTCCATGGAGATATACTGCCAGATGTCGCGGTCGAGGTCGATGAGGATGATATTGATACGTCGCAGAGCGTCGAAGAGGGCTGCCAGATTGTCGTAGTTGGAGATTTGGGTGGTGTAGGCTTCGCGTTCGATGCCTAAGCGCTCGCTAAGGAAGCGTGCGGCAAACTGTCGCCAATCGATTGAGGGGAAGGCTGCCAGATGGGCGTTGAAATTGCCCGTGGCTCCGCCAAATTTCCCACTCACCTTCACTGCGCGTAGGCTTTCGAGCTGCTCGGTGAGACGATAGGCAAACACCTTGATTTCCTTGCCCAGACGTGTGGGAGAGGCTGGCTGTCCATGGGTGCGGGCCAGCATGGGTATGTCGGCCCATTCCTCGGCGCGGGCGTTGAGATGCTCGATGAGCTCCACCAAGCGAGGGATGTAGACGTCGTGGATGGCTTCCTTGACCGACATCGGCACGGAGGTGTTGTTGATATCCTGCGATGTCAAGCCAAAGTGGATAAACTCCTTGTAGGCCTCCAGTCCAAGAGCGTCAAAACGCTCCTTGAGAAAGTATTCTACAGCCTTGACATCGTGGTTGGTGACGCTTTCTATCTCTTTGATGCGCTCGGCATCGGCCACCGTGAAGTGGCGATAGATGTCGCGCAGGGCATGAAATACGCCGTGGTCCACTGTGGCCAGTTGTGGCAAGGGGAGTTCACACAGCGCTATGAAATATTCTATCTCTACCCTTACGCGATAGCGTATGAGGGCAAACTCTGAGAAATACTGGTCGAGAGCTTCACACTTCGAACGATAGCGCCCGTCGATGGGCGAAATGGCTGTGAGCGGGGATAGTTGCATTCCTATGTGTCGTAATTAGTAGGTAATAAGAAGTGGGTCGTAAAAACTTTTACGCTGCAAAATTACCTAGAATTTATGAAATATCCGCTTATCTTCTTAACTTTGTAGCCATTCACAGATACAACTAACCTCAAAACCTACATTGACTATGACCCCAACCTTTCGTCCCGTAAAGGATATGACCTACAATGAAGCCGTCAACGAGCTCGACGAGATATTAAAATTGACGCAGGGCGACACATGCGACGTAGACCTCCTGGCCGCGTATACGCGCCGCGCCACCGAGCTCATCACGGAGTGTCGCCGTCGATTGACGGCCACCGACGAGGAGATTCGCGCCATCCTCGCCGACTTCGAAGCCAAATAGCCCTCAAGTCAATCCCCCCAAGAGATCAGATACTACCACAACAGCGAGCCAGTCTCCTATCGCAGGAGGCTGGCTCGCTTTGACGATAATATAGGTAGAAATTCAGCGATTAGATGTTGTAAGCGCTCTCTCCATGCTCGTAGATGTCAAGGCCTTCCTCTTCGATGCGGTGATCAACTCGCAAGCCATGGAGCTTGTCGAGTGTCTTAAAGATGACAAAGCCCATAATTGCTGCCCACGAACCAACTACTACTGCGCCAAACAACTGTGCAAATACCATGCCCCAGCCCCCACCTAAGAAGAGACCTCCGTCGGTGGCAAAAAGGCCTGTAAGGACGGTGCCGAGAAATCCACATACTCCATGCACAGAGCTGGCTCCCACAGGATCGTCCACCTTGAGCACGCGGTCTATCAGCTCCACCGAATATATCATCACGCCGCCGCAGATGGCGCCGATACATACCGCTGCCCAGGCCGCTACGGCATCACATCCTGCCGTGATGCCAACCAGTCCTGCCAGTATACCATTGAGCGTGAGAGAAAGTGATGGCTTGCCATACTTGAGCCAGCTCAGAGCCAAAGCCACAAAGCCTCCCGCGCAGGCTGCAAGATTGGTGGTAAGGAAGACGGTAGAGATGGCTATCTGATCGTCGGGAGTGGCTGCTGCAAGCTGTGAACCAGGGTTGAACCCAAACCACCCAAACCATAGAATGAAGACCCCCAGGGCGGCTATCGTAAGGTTGTGGCCTGGGATTGCTTTCGAGTGACCGTCCTTGCCATACTTACCGATTCGGGGACCAAGGATGGCAGCGCCTACAAGGGCTATCCAACCGCCCACCGAGTGGACAATAGTGGAGCCTGCAAAGTCGTGGAAGGCGGTGCCGAAGGTGCGCATCATAAACGAGCCTTCTTCGTCATTCATCAGCCACCCTCCTCCCCAGGTCCAGTGGCCCGAGATAGGATAGATAAGCACCGAGATGCATACCGTATAGACCAGATACATCGAGAATTTGGTGCGCTCGGCCATTGCACCCGATACGATAGTGGCTGCTGTGGCACAAAACACCGTCTGAAATACCAAGAAGCCTGCCGAAGGTAGGGCGCCGTCGCCAGTCCAGAAGGAGTAGTCGCAGAGGTGGGGTGTGCCCAGAAATCCTCCTGCACCAAACATAAAGCCAAATCCTATAATCCAGAATAGAAGAGCTCCCACGGTGAAGTCAACAAAGTTTTTCATTAAGATATTGGCTGTATTTTTGGTGCGGGTAAAGCCTGCCTCTACGAGCGCAAATCCAGGCTGCATGAAGAATACAAGCATGGCGGCCAGTAGCATCCACACGGTGTTGAGACCGTTTTCCAGCTCCACTATGGTCTCTAGCGCATCAGGGAGATTGTCGGTGCCTGGACCTTCGGCCAGAATAACGGGGGCTGCAAGCAGAGCGGCCAATGCCAACGACACACGAAGGGCGTCCCTCTTGTAGAAGGTATATATTCTTTTCATAATGTTCAATCGATTAAAAAATGAGTGAGTGTGAAATGAATGGCCCTTGAAGAAAATCTCATTCAAGGTCAGGCTGAGTTTACTGGGCCTTCTCGGCATTGTAGAGGGCGATGTCGCCACGTTCGCCAGTACGTATACGGAGAGCATCCTCCACAGGAAGGATAAAGATGCGCCCATCGCCTATCTCTCCCGTGTGACCGGCCGATAGGATGGCTTGTACGGTCTTCTCTACATTGATGTCGCGCACCACGATCGACATTTGTATGCGCTCTATGGCCGAGGTGTCGTACATCACCCCACGATATATGCGCGCTTGGCGCATCTTACCCACTCCGCGCACCTCGAAATACGAGAACCACTCTATATCGGCAGCTAATAGCGCTTCTTTTACATCCTCAAACTTCGTCTTGCGGATGATAGCTTCGATCTTTTTCATTGTCAATAGATAAATAACGTGAAAACTTAATTAAAAGCTTATTCCTGCTATGAGGAATGCCTTGGAACTACGTGGATTGACTGCCAACTGTACCCAGGCTGGGAAGGAGACTCGATCAAGGATATTAACTGTCTTTGAAGCCCTGATTGATACCTCCGTCACTGCAAACGAGTTGGCTTCGTAGAAGCTCGTACAGTAGGGCGTGGCTCCAGCTATGAGCTGCCAGTCAAGGCCAAGGCCTGTGAAGGGCACGCCAAGCTCTACAAATGATGAATAAGCGCGATTGCCCTTGTGGTCTACACCATCTTGACCCCCGATGTTGGTGTACCAGTCGAGAACCAGGGGCCCGAAATCATAGCCCAAATGAGCTTCCCACACATGGGAATTATACTCGCTATGAGCAGCGTAGCTGAAATAGCGTGCATCTACCTCATCTCCAGTGCGTGAAAACCAATAGTCGGTTATCCCCGCCGTAAATCCTCCTACGGTGTAGGATAAGGTCAAGTCAACCTCGCGGTTCCACTTGTCCTCGATGCTCGTCGATCCCCATGCGCTTAGCGAGAGACCTCGCCAGCCTACACTGAAGCCTGGCTGTACACTGAAACCTCCCAACTGCTGGCCACGCCATAAATAAGTGGTCACAAGATCAGCCGATACTGAGGCCTCCAGGCTCTTGTCGGGCTCGCTTGCTACTGTGATGTCGGCCTTTGCCGCTGCCGGCGCTACCATTGCTGCGCCTGTAATCAAACCGAAAACAATCTTTTTCATAACCTTGAATTTTTTAGTTAAACTTAGAAATTATACTGCGTCAAGCTCTATGTGAAGAAACTTGAGAAAAAGATGTTAAAGCTATAATGTGTAAGTATCACGCCGCAAAGATATACACATTTCTTGTAATCTCCAAATGAAAACGACAAAAAGTTGCCCAAAATCTCAAAACCCTTTCAAAAGATAACGAATACACCTAAATATATAGCAAAATGATTTTTTCCTGAGTCTCCCTTGCTGAAAATGTTTATCTCAGTTCTTAATGTTAAGAGCAAACTTTTGGTTAACTTTGTCCAAACCAATTAGAAGCAATAAAAGTAGGAAAAAGATGAAAAAACTTACCTTAATCATCACAGCTGTGCTGGCAGTGGCTGGCGCAGCGCAAGCTCAACAAGCCCTGTGGGGCGTGCCTCAGTTGACATCTCCTGAAATCAACTCTGACAAGACTGTGACTTTTCGCATCCTGGCGCCAGACGCCCAAGAGGTGAAGGTGACTGGCGACTTCCTTCCCACAGAGAAGATTCAGACGCCTTTTGGCGTGTTTGACGGCCCTGGCTATGCCGACTTGGTGAAGGACGACAAAGGAGTTTGGAGCTTTACCACTGCTGAGCCTCTGGCGCCGGAGCTTTACAGCTATTCATTTATTGTCGACGGTCTGAAGACCAACGACCCCTCCAACGTGTTTCTCATCCGCGACACCGCTACTTTGACCAACATCTTTCTGGTCGACGGCGACCGCGCCGACCTTTACAAGGTCAACGATGTGCCTCATGGCACGGTGAGCAAGGTGTGGTATCCTTCACCTTCGCTCGGGATGAACCGCCGAGCCACTATCTATACCCCGGCAGGATATGAGAGCTCCACGGAGAGCTACCCCGTGCTTTATCTCCTTCATGGCATGGGCGGCGATGAGAACGCCTGGACAGAGCTGGGACGCGCTGCTCAGATTCTCGACAATCTGATAGCGCAGGGCAAAGCTAAGCCTATGATTGTAGTGATGACCAACGGCAACGCAGCCATGGAAGCTGCTCCTGGCGAAACTTCCGAAGGCTTCAAGGCTCCTACCACGCAGTTGCCTAAGACGATGGATGGCTCATTTGAGTTGGCCTTCCCCGAAGTGATGGCTTTTGTGGAGCAGAACTATCGCACTCGTCAAGACAAGGCTTCGCGTGCCATCGCTGGGTTGTCGATGGGTGGATTTCACTCCCTCCATATCTCTAAGGAGTATCCCGAGGCTTTTGACTACGTAGGGCTCTTCTCTGCAGCAATAATACCTCAAGCCGAGCCGCTGCCAGAGATCTATCAAGACATGGAGGGGAAACTGGCTCGTCAGTTTGCCGACGCCCCAAAGCTCTACTGGATTGCCATCGGCAAGGACGACTTCCTCTACAAAGCCAATGAGGAGTATCGCGCTCTGCTCGACAGCCACGGCTACCCCTACCAATACTTTGAGACGCCCCAAGGACATATCTGGCGCAATTGGCGCATCTACCTCTCCGAATTCCTCCCTCAGCTCTTCGATTAACCAGATAGTCAAAACACGGTTGATAAAAAATGCCGCATGACAAATTTGTCATGCGGCATTTTTATCTGTTTTTGCCGCAAAATTTGCGGCATTTTAAAAGAGCCTTACATCAGGAAGGGCTTGAGGTATTCGGCCTCGATAAAGTAGACGGCGGCGCCCCCAAGATAGCCCAAGAGGGCAAGCAATGAGAAGCGCTGCAGATACCAACCGAAGGATATCTTTTCCAATCCCATGGCGATAACGCCAGCAGCCGAGCCGATGATGAGGATTGATCCGCCAACACCAGCACAGTAGCTCAAGAATTCCCAGAAGGTGCCATCCACCATGAAGTTGGCGGCATAGCCCACGGCCGTGGCAGGCTCCACAGGATACATACCCATGGCTGCTGCTACAAGAGGCACATTGTCGACAATCGACGACAAGGCGCCCAGCAGGGTGTTGATGACGTAGACATTGTGAACCTTAACATCGAGCCATTGAGCAGCTGTCGACAAGATGCCGGTGCTTTGCAGCACGGCCACTGCCATCAGGATACCGAGGAAGAAGAGGATGGTCGACATGTCGATACGCTGTATCACCTTGGTCAAACGATGCTCCTTGCTCTTCTCCAGCTTCTTGCGATTGTAGAAGATCTCGGTGTAGACCCACAGTACGCCCAGCGACAATAGAATGCCCACGAAGGGAGGCATGTGGGTAAAGGCCTTGAAGACGGGGACAAAGAGCAAGCCGCAGATGCCGAGCCAGAAGATCACCTTGCGTTCGCGAGGAGTGGTGATGCCTGCATTGGGAATGGCGCTCTTGATCTCATCGTTCATAGTGCCTGTGAGTTTGGTGGTGATGATGAGAAGGGGGATTAGCAACGCCACAATCGATGGCAGCAATACGAAGCTGATAAGAGCTCCGGTGGTGACATTCCCCTTCACCCACAGCATGATGGTGGTGACATCGCCGATAGGCGACCACGCGCCACCAGTGTTGGCAGCTATCACCACCATGCCAGCATAAAGCCAGCGCTCCTGCTGATTGCTGATAAGCTTGCGCAGCAGCATGATCATCACGATGGTAGTGGTGAGGTTGTCAAGGACGGCCGACAGGATAAATGTCACTCCACAGATTACCCACAGCAGGCGGCGCTTGTTGCGTGTGGTGATTTTGTCGGTGATCACTGTGAACCCTCCATGCACGTCTACCAGCTCCACTATGGTCATGGCGCCGATGAGGAAAAAGAGGGTCTGGGTGATATCGCCCATGTGCTCGATGATATCCACGTTGAGCAGATACTGCAAGCATTGTGTGTGGAGTGGCTGATCGCTCAGCCCAGCTTCGGCCACGTAGGCGGCCAAGCCTTCAGGGTTGACTCCTGGCAAGATACTGTCGCAGTTGAGGGCATAGTATACCCACATGAGCATGCCCAACAGCAATGCCGACGCTGTCTTGTCGACCTTGATGGGATGCTCCAGCGCTATTGCCATGTAGCCAATGACAAACAAGAAAACTAGAGTGAGTAGCATAATTTTATATTAGCATAAGGTAAAAATATATGGTTGCAAATGTGATAATGGCTAAATCGGAGGCCGTAAGCTCTTTCTGTCCCTTTGGCCCTTTGACCCTTTGGATATTCTCCAAAGGGCCTAAGGTTTATATGGGTAAAGGATTAGCCGAGGCGCTTCACACGGTCGATGAGCTCCTGGCCAAGGCGTGTCTTGGTGTCGATATGGTCGAGCACCATGCATACAAATGGGTCGCTATCAAAGGCGCCGCGCACCTGTTCGAAGTCGCTCTCTTGGCGAGCCTCCGCGCCGTCAACGCCAAAGCCCACCTTGCTTACCAGCGAGAACTCCTTACGAGCATCTTCGTAGAGCATCTTGTCGAGGCCCACTACGCTATCGCGCCAGCGCTCCACGATGCGCAGTATATCGGAGGGGAGCAATTCATTGATGGTCTTGCCCCACCACTGGGGGAAATGCTCCACCACCCAGGTCCACTCCATGTCGTAGTAATCGGCGTGAAGCTGACGGAAGCGCTCTTCTACCTGAGCCAGAGTGGTCACCTTCTCCTCGATAATATCGCGTATCAAGGCCGAAATCTCGCTCTTAGGAGCCAGCATGCCGCCTATGTCTACCCATTCGCCTTGGCCGCATGGGTGGGTAGGCTGCAGTCGCCCCACGATGTCGCTGGGCGAGGTGAAATCTGCTCCTTCCAGGCGCTTGATGACTGAGTTGCCCATAAATTTGTCAATGGCCATCGTGTAGTAGAAGCGTCCTTTTTGCAAGGCGCGAGTTTCGATGGTCATTGTCTGGTAGGCATACTTGTCGGCGTTGACCCCAGAGACGGCCTCGATGCTGTCGAGCAATGCGCGGCCGTCCATCATCTTGGAGATGGTGTAGGGGCTGAGAAGGTTGAAGTTGATGAGGTCCAGTCGGTCGGGGTCGCGGCGCTTGTCGCGCTTGGGCCACTTCTGAGCATCGCGCACCGAGCCTACGCTCTTGAGGTTGACGCCGGGCACGAGATAGGTCCTCCCTTTCTTTTCTATCAGATAGGAGAAGGGCAGGCGCGATGTGTCGGGATGGCTCACGTGGCGCCCCATCACCAGCGAGAAGGCGCCAATCTTGGCTGGCCATAGGATATAGCTGTCGCTCGTGGTCTTGGACCCTCGCTCCACGATGCCTTGGTGGATGGGACCGAGCTTGTACATGTGGTTGCTCTGATTGGAGCCGGAGCCAGCGTTGAGAAATGAAAACATGCCGGCTATCAAGAGGCTCGACTTGTGCATCGTCACGGTGTAAGGCCCCGCGAAGATGGCACAGGCCTCGCCGTTCTCGCAAGCGCAGTTGGCGAAAAAGAGAGAGTCGTGGGCCGAGAACAGATGGGTGAGATGCACGGCTTGGCCCACAAACACATTGCGGAGCACCACGCCGTCCTCCACCCGCGAACCAGCGGCCATGACAAAGTCGTCGGCCATGACGTTTGCACCTATTTTTACTGGATCGGCCTCCGAGGATGCCAGAGTGCCATTGGTGAGTTGTGAGGCTCCCTCGATATTGGCGTAAGCACCGACGTTGATGTCTGTAAGCGCTCCGCTGTTGACGATTCGAGCATTATGGCCTATGCGCCCACGCGAGCTGCGTGCTTTCTCCACCTCTTTTGCTGCCATCTCCTGAAGAGCAGCCGTGAGCTTGGGATTGTGGCGATACATGGCCATCATATAGGCTGTCTGTGCCGACAGACGGGGGTAAAGCACCACTTCGCGTCCACCAGTCTCGTTGAGCACGGAGACCTCGGTGCCGATGCCAAAGGTGGCGTCGGGGCGCGTGACGATGCGGTCTACGTTCTCGATGAATACGCCGTCCTCGATGTCGTAGTTGGCGATGTAGTTGGCAATCGAGCGTATATATACGCCGCGCCCCACGTGGACATTGTGGAGCGTGGCGTTGGTGATACCTGATTTCACTTCTAGCCCTCCATCGAGGGCAAAGGAGCCTTCAGCTGGCTCAAGGGCAATGTCGCCCGAGAAGTTGACATTGCGGTAAGCCTCGGGGTGAAAAGGGTCGGCCACCTTAACTCGGCTCCAGTCGGTGGCCGAGCATCCCTGAGCCTCCAGGAGCTCACGCTCCTGTGGTGTGATTGTTCTCATACGTGATAAGAAGATGGGTGCTTAGTCGTTGTTGCTGGCGCCAAAGAAGCGGAGCAGGAAGAGGAAGAGGTTGATAAAGTCGAGATAGAGGCTCAGTGCTCCCATAGTGGCAAGTTTCCCTATGGAGTCGTAGGGGGCCATCGCTGCCATCTGCTTGATCTTTTGGGTGTCCCAAGCGGTGAGGCCAATGAAGATTAATACACCGATGCCCGAGATTATCCACTCAAAGGTGGAGTTGGCCCAGAAGATGTTGATGATAAGACATACAAAGAGGCCTATCAGAGCCATCACCAAGAAGGTGCCCCACTTGGTGAGGTCTTGTGTGGTGAAGTAGCCATAGATGCTCATGGCGCCAAAGGTGCCGGCGGTGATAAAGAAGGTCTTGGCTATCGAGACGTGGGTATATGCATAGAAGATGGGGAAGAGCATCAACCCATTGACGATGGCGAAGATATAGAAGAGGAGCGTACACGTGGCCGAACTCATCTTGTTCACAGCTCCGCTGAGGCCAAATACGATGCCGAGCTCGAGGATAACGAGTACCCACATAGCCCAACGATTAGTGGCAAAAAACTGTATGACAGCTGGAGTCTCCACACACCAGAAAGCTGTGAGAGCTGTCACCAGCATGCCCAAAAACATCTTGAAGTAGACACGCTTCATGACGGCCGACACGCGAATGTCGAGCGCCTGATCGTTGCCCGAATAGTTAGGATAATGGTTCATCTCAGTAAATAGTTAAGTTGGGGGTTTGTAAAAAGATTAACGCTCAAAAGCCTACATGCGTTCAGGTACCTGAATGCCCAGCAGGCCCATAGCAGTCTTTACCACAGCCGCTGTCTCTTTGGAGAGGCTCAGCCGCAGGCTGCGCACGCCTTCATCCTCCTCTTTGAGGATGGCGCAGTCGTGGTAAAACTGGTTGTAGAGTTTCACCAAGTCGTAGGTGTAGTTGGCGATGAGGGCCGGACTGTAGGTGCGGCCTGCTTCTTCCACCACGCTTGGGAAGTCGGCGAGGCGTTGGATAAGGGTTATCTCACGCTCGCCAGGTGCCACGCCCAGATATCCCTCCATCTTCATGCCGGCCTCCTCGGCCTTGCGAAGCACTGAGCGGATACGGGCGTAGGTGTACTGTATGAAGGGTCCCGTATTGCCGTTGAAGTCAATCGACTCCTTGGGGTTGAAGGTCATATCCTTGCGTGGGTCTACCTTCAGAAGGAAATATTTCAGGGCGCCAAGGCCTACCATCTCGGTGATGGAGGCCACTTCCTCTGCGCTGCAGCCATCGAGCTTACCCAGCTCGTCGGAGACGCTGCGGGCTGTGGCTACCATCTCGTCCATGAGGTCGTCGGCATCCACCACTGTCCCTTCGCGGCTCTTCATCTTGCCTTCGGGGAGGTTGACCATGCCGTAAGAGAAGTGGACAAGGTCCTTGCCCCACTTGAAGCCCAGACGGTCGAGCAGCAGGGAGAGCACCTGGAAGTGGTAGTTTTGTTCGTTGCCAACCACATAGATCATCTTGTCGATAGGGTAGTCTTGATAGCGGAGCTTGGCTGTGCCAATATCCTGGGTCATGTAGACCGACGTCCCATCGCTACGCAGCAGTAGCTTGTGGTCGAGGCCTTCGGCGGTGAGGTCGGCCCACACTGAGCCATCCTCTTTGCGATACATCAGCCCTTTCTCCAGCCCTTCGAGCACCTTCTCTTTCCCTTCGAGATAGGTCTGGCTCTCGTAGTAGATCTTGTCGAAGTCGACGCCCATGCGGCGATAGGTCTGGTCAAAACCTGCATAGACCCAGCCGTTCATCTTCTCCCAGAGGGCGCGCACGTCGGGGTCGCCTTTCTCCCAAGCGATGAGCATCTCGCGTGCCTCTTTCATGAGGGTGGAGGCTTCCTTGGCTTGCTCCTCGGTCATGCCTTGAGCCTCCAGTTGCTTGAGCTCGTCCTTGTAATGCTTGTCGAAGGCTACGTAGCAGTCCCCTATCAGATGGTCGCCTTTCTGGCCCGTTGACTCTGGAGTGGCCCCATCGCCCCATTTCTGCCAAGCGAGCATCGACTTGCAGATGTGGATGCCACGGTCGTTGACGATGTTGGTCTTCACCACGCGGTTGCCACACGCCTTGAGAATCTCGGCGAGGCTGTAGCCCAGCAGGTTGTTGCGCACGTGGCCCAGATGGAGGGGCTTGTTGGTATTGGGAGAGGAGTATTCCACCATCACCAAGGGAGAGTCGGCAGTAGCCTCTTTGATGCCGTAATGAGGCTCGGAGGCGATGTGAGCGAGTACTGTCGACCAGAAGGCTGGCTCGACCACAATGTTAAGAAATCCCTTGATGACGTTGTAGCGGCTCACTGCTGGCTCGTTGGCCACAAGCCAGTCGCCAATCTCTTGACCCACGGCTTCGGGGCTCTTGCGAGCTACCTTGGCCCAAGGGAAAGTCATGGCTGTGAGGTTGCCTTCAAACTCCTTGCGAGTGGCTTGGAGCTGTATCTTCGAGGGGTCTACTTCCAAGCCGTAAAGCTCCTTTACGGCCTTTGCAAGCGCCTCGGCTATGATGTTATCTATTGACACTGATTGAATAAGAGGAGGGGTTTAAACTGTTGGATAGGATTAATACTTTATCTTCTCGGCTCGTGAGCCTTGCTTGCGTATGTAGAGCTGGCCTGCTTGAGGAGTCTTGATCTCTACGCCTTGGAGGTTATAGTACACGGCTGGAGCCGATGTATCTTCGTCGCTGACAATCGAGGAGATGCCTGTAGAGATAGCTGGCATCTTAAGCACGCTTGCCACTTCGTAGGGAGCCATATAAATGTTGGTCGAGCTGTAGCTGGGGAAGTAGTAGGCAATCGCTGGGCCAGGGATAGTCACCGTGGTGATGTCTTCGGTTGTCGTGGCCCAGGCGTTGTAAGGGGCTAGGTCGCGGAGAAATTCTTCCACTGTACATTGTCCATCGCCCGTGCCTATCATATTGTAGCTTTGGCTCAGGATATACATCTCGCCATAAGTATCGTCGTCCATACCGGTGTCTTGGAGGGGTACCATCACGCAGGCAGGTATCGAGAGGTCAATTTCCAAGGCGTTGGCACCGCTCACATTGGCCTGGTATGGGTCTACTATGCGGTAATACCCCGATTTGTAGTTGTTTTGCTCTACGGTGACGGTCACTTCTTGTGGCTCGTAGCCATAGAAGCTGGCAAGGATGCCGTCGGTCCATGTGCAATCCTCGCTATAGGTGGTCCATTCGTCAGGAGCATCGGGGAAGTAGATATTCATCTCCACGTCGTTGAGCACGTAGGCTTGCATATCGGCGCTAAAGAGGGTGTCAAAGCTATAGATAAGAGCCTCTGCTGGGATATTGATACACACGCCGTTGAATTTTATCACGGCTGTGGGGTCGTTGAGTATCACCTCATCAGCAGTGTAGCCAAAGTAGGAGTAGGCATAGCTCCACGATGCGATGTGCACATTAGCCATGCTCGACGACCAGTAGACGCCGGTGTCCTGATAGGGGATAATGACGTAGTCGGGGTTGGTAGCGTCAATGTAGAGGGGCAGGGCTGTCTCATAGCCTGCACCATACCAAGCGTCGGGAATGCGATAATAACCGGGATTGCTTACGCTCTCCTGGATAGTAACTTCATATTCCACACCTCCCACAAACACTTCATCTTCCAAGCGGCCGGTGCCTATAGTCACCCAGTCTTCCGAAAGAGCCATGATAGGCTGTTGGGCCGATTTTTGCAGGTTGGTGTTGATGGTGATTGGGGTGGGAAGGGTAATCGGTTCGCTCCCCTTGTTGATTATAGCGCTGGCTGCTGCTGAGCATAGCAGCGTGGCCGTGACGGCAACAAAAAGTCTCATAGTGTGATGGCCTGTGTTAGGGTTGAAGTAAAATGTAACTGCAAATCTACGAATTATTTATGAGATAGCCCTCATAATTTATGAGATAAACCTCATATTGAAGGCAAAAATCGCCCTTTTCAAGCCATTTTATCGTGAGGGGACCCCAATTTAACCAATATTGTTAGCCTGCTGGCTCCAGACGCGTGGCCACGAGTGCAAATTCGTTGCCCGTATAGCTAAAGTCAACCATGCGCGATGAACAGAGGCGCCCCACGGCTTCCTCGGCTCGTAGGCGCGAGATATGGGCGCGGCGCATAAAGTCGGTAAGCGTCACCGTCTCCTGCTCGGCAAGCATGGCCAGCAGTTGACGTTCAGGTCCATCGAAAGCTATGAAGGCACCGCTGTCGGTCTCCTCCATCTTCCAGGCGTTCTCCATCAAGGGTGAGGCAAGGATATTTTCGTCCTTCACACGGTAGTAAGAGCGCCAGCGTCCATCGGGCTCTTGTGCCTGCACGGGGCGCCGGTCAGAGCGGCGTATCTCCACCACTATCACTATTGCTCCCCCGCCTGTAGCGAAAGCCTTCACCTCTACGTCCTGGCAGGGACGGCAATACATCTCTGCTGCTTGCTGTATGACGAAGATGTCTTCTTCGTTTCTCACTCCGGCTATGCGGCCATTGTCTTTGACGCCTATCAGCAGTCGGCCACCTCCATTGTTGGCAAAGGCGGAGATGGTGCGTGCTATCTTATGGGCATCCGAGATGGCAAACTTGAAGTCTTGATGCTCGTGTTCGCCCTCCTCGATGAGGCGCCCTATGTAGTATTTGCCTTTTATGGCTCTGAGGTCTTTTAGCGTGGAGTTCATAATAGTAGAGATTAGAGAGATAGAGAGACAGAGATTAGGGGTAACGGAGATTGGCCTCGGTGGGGTGGGAAAGCACCTCGTCGAGGTAGACCCGCGCTGCCTTTCGGGCGCCGTCGGCGTCCATGAAGGTGTAGTTGCCACAGTCGCGTGGCGACGCGCCAGGGATAGGTCCTTGGTGGTTGGCGATAAAACTGAAGGTGGAGCGCAGTAGAGGCAGGATATCCTCAGGGGTGAGCGAGCCTTGCATCAGAAGGTAGTTGCCGGTGCAGCAACCCATAGGTCCCCAGTATACGATGCGATTCCCCCACTCGGGGTCGTTGCGCAGATAGGTGGCGGCGAGATGCTCTATGGCGTGGAGGGTGGGGGGTGAGAGTGGCTCTTGGCGGTTGGGCTCCGTCATTCGGATGTCGAAGGTGGTGACCACGTCGCCTGAGGGGGTTGTGTCTTGCCGCGAGACGTAGACGCCGCGCAGGAGCCTGAGATGGTCGATTGTAAAGCTTGCTATCTTGTCCATAGAGCGTGATGTGAAGATAAGTGATCCTTTACACTTTTATAATGCTAATCGAGGGCGGAGAGTTCGCTGATGAGGCTTCGTAGTGTCTCAAAAGTGTGAAGCGGCGCTTCCTGCCAGAAGCCCTCGTATTGTGATATGTTGTCGTCACCACCGGGTGTGTCGCTCACCACGCGGATGCAGAAGTAGGGGGTATGGCGCAGGTAGCATGTCTGTGCGATAGCTGCCGACTCCATATCCACTGCCATCACGTCGGGGAAGTTGGCGCGGATGCGCTCCACCTCCTCCGCTTGCGAGATAAAGATGTCGCCCGAGCATATCAACCCTTGATAAAGATGCTCCGTGGGCTGTAAGCTCTTGAGGGATAATAGCTCGCGGGGCGCCTCAAAGAAGCGGGGGCAGCCAGCGGCCTCACCAGGTTGCGTGCCAGGTCCACACCACACGTCGTGGTAAGCTACGCGTTCGCCCACCACCACGTCGAGCATCCGCGCTTTGGAGCCTGTGCCACCGGCCACTCCAGTATTGATGACGAGTTGGGGATGATAAGTGTCGATTAGGGCGGCTGTGCCAAGGGCAGCGTTGACTTTCCCTATACCACACTCCATGGCCACCACATTCTTTTCGCCGATAGTGCCTTCCCAGAAGGTAAAGCCTTGGTGGGTTTCTTCTCTAAGATTGTTAAGGAGGGGGAGGAGGAGTTCCAGCTCCTTATGCATTGCTACGATGATTCCTATTGTCATTTTTGTGGAGGTCTATTTTGCTAGCGGTGGAGATGCTAATTGTCGGTAGTGCAAAATTACAACAAAAACGCGAAAAAACCACCCTCTGCATTGCACATCTCAAAAAAACTCCTTACCTTTGCACCCGTCAAAAGCCCAACCGTTGCCTTTGGCGCTGTTTTTTTGACCAAGGAAAGATGCCGGAGTGGTCGATCGGGGCGGTCTCGAAAACCGTTAATCCCTTGCGGGATTCCAGGGTTCGAATCCCTGTCTTTCCGCCAGCAGAGGCTCCTCTTCAGGAGCCTCCTTTTTATTTTATGGCCTATCCTATCGGCGCCATTATGGCCTATCCTCTCGGCGGCAAAACCGCCTGTAATCTCGGCGGCAAAACCGCCGAGCACTGTACCCCGGCTAACGCACCGCCCCCCTCTCTCGGCGCCCAAAGGCCCAGCGGGGCTGCGGAGCGGAGGCCAGCGGGGCTGTGGAGCGGAGGCCAGCGGGGCTGTGGAGCGGAG
>JAJBVL010000049.1 GCA_020859845.1 Bacteroidales bacterium | reverse complement strand
GGGTAAGGAGCCGGGCTGGCCTTAAAAGCTGAAAAGCTAAAAAGGGTAAGGAGCCGGGTGGACCTTAGCGTTTGTCGGGGTGGCCTTCGTAGAAGTTGATGTAGGCTTGGTTGACGAGGCGGATGCCGCCGGGGGTTGGGTAGTCGCCTGAGAAGTACCAGTCGCCGGGGTGGTTGGGGACAGCCTCGTGTAGGCCCTCCAGACTCTGGAAGATGATTTCCACCTCGGCTTCAGCCTCTGGCGGGGTGAGCATCTGAGCAATCTTCTCCGAGATTTGTCGGGCGGTGAATGGGCGGTAGATATCCTTGACGCAGTTGACCAACTCATCATCGGGGAGGGAGGCTTGGGCGAGGCAATTCTCATACACTCGCTTGAGGACATCCTCTTGGCCACTCTCGCGGAGCAGCTCCACAGCAGCGCGGAAAGCTATAAACTCGCTCATGCGGCTCATGTCGATGCCATAGTAGTCGGGGTAGCGCACCTGAGGGGAGGATGACACCACGACAATCTTGCGCGGATGCAGACGGTCGAGGATGCGGAGTATGCTCTGGCGGAGGGTGGTGCCGCGCACGATGCTGTCGTCGATTACCACCAGATTGTCGAGATGGTTGTGGACGCAGCCGTAGGTGACGTCGTAGACGTGGGCAGCGAGGTCGTTGCGAGCCGCCCCTTCGGCGATGAACGTGCGTAGCTTGATATCCTTGATGGCCACCTTCTCGATGCGCAGCTTATGGCTCATGATTTCGGAGAGGCGCTCGGCGTTGAGGGTGCCTGTCTGCTGGGCTGCGAGGATGCGGTCGGTCTTGAGTTGGTCGAGATAACGCTCCAGCCCCTCGGACATACCTATAAACGCCACCTCGGCGGTGTTTGGGATGAAAGAAAACACCGTGTGGTCAAGGTCGTAACGGACGCTCTCGAGGATTGCTGGCACGAGATTGCGACCCAGAGCCTTTCGCTCCTGATAAATGTCGGCGTCGCTGCCACGCGAGAAGTAGATACGCTCGAAGGAGCAACGCTGATTCTTGCCGCGTCCAAGCACGTCGACAATCCTTATCTCGCCCTTCTTGCTGACGATGAGGGCCGAGCCGGGAGTGAGTTCCTCCACCTGACGGCGATGGACATTCATCACCGTCTGGATGACGGGGCGCTCGGAGGCCACCACCACTATCTCGTCGTCGTAGTAGTAGAACGCTGGGCGAATGCCGCCACGGTCGCGGAGAGCAAACATGTCGCCGCTACCAGTGGCTCCACAGATTACAAATCCGCCATCCCACGTAGGGGCCGCTGCCTTTAGCACACGAGCCATATCGAGATTGTCCTCGATGGCAAAAGTGAGGTCGGGCTCTGGGAGTTTGCCGCGATGCTGGCGGTAGATGCGGTGGTTTTCCTTGTCGAGGGCGTAGCCGAGTTGCTCGAGGAGCACCACGGTGTCGCTATATATGCGCGGGTGTTGGCCGCTGTTGACAATCTGTTGAAACACCTCGTCGACGTTGGTCATATTGAAGTTGCCACACATCAGGAGGTTGCGGCTGCGCCAGTTGTTGCGGCGCAGGAAGGGGTGGACGTAGGAGAGACCGCTTTTGCCTGTGGTGCTATATCGCAGGTGGCCTAAATAAATTTCCCCCAGGAATGGGGCGTAGCGTTCAATCCATTCTGGGGGACGATTCTCGTAGTCGATAGCCGACAGCTCGCGGCGCACGCTGTCAAAAATCTCTTGTATTGCCGAGGAGCCTAAGGCTCTTTCGCGGAAAACGTATTCGTGGCCGGGGGTGGTGTGGAGTTTGACGACACCGAGGCCTGCGCCCTCTTGGCCGCGATTGTGTTGCTTCTCCATCATCAGATAGAGTTTGCCGAGGCCATAGAAGTAGGTGCCATACTTCTGTTTATAATATTCAAGAGGCTTGAGGAGACGTATCTCCACGATGCCACATTCGTGCTTGAGAGGTTCCATAAAGTGTAAGTGTGTACTGTGGGCTTGGAAAGAATATGCAAAATTACAAAAACCTCTTAGAATGGAGGGTATCGTAGGGCGGATAAATTTAGGGAATGTTTATTAATAAGGAGGGTTGAGGGGTGCCGGAGGGCCGGCACTTAAAGAGCGGCGGAGGGCCGCCGCACTGCGAAAGCTACCACAGAGGGGAGGGAAAGGAGGTGGTGTGAAAATTTGGTTACAAAAGTGTTGACAAATTTGCACACATTGAATCTTTATGCTAAATTTGGAGCGTAAGACAACAGACAACTATTTTGATTATGAAAACTACCTTACTCTCCCTGACAGCGCTCCTCTTGGTGGCGATACTCACTATCGGCATAGTGGGCTGGCAAGGCGATATGTCGCTGGAGACGACGCCTACGATAGAAGGCTTCTTGCCGTTGACGTCGGGAGAGGGTGAGGTGGAGATCCACCCAGAGCTACGCTTTGAGGTGAATACTGGATGTCCGTTTAGCACCATCAGCGCCGAGCAACTCTCATGGCTCAAGAAGGAAGGCTATGAAGTTGACTCCACGTGGTGTGTGGCGATAGGGCGGAGAGCCTCCGGGGAGATGATGGTGGCTTTCCACTGCTATGAGGTGGATCTTCCCTTCTTGGGATGCAGCCTTGGGGTAGACAGTGTGGGCAACCAAGTGGCAGAGCCACTGGAGGAGACCCAGAAAGTGGTGGTGAAGAAGGTGAGATTCGTCTCCGCTGAGCCTGGAAGTAGACCGGCGTTGGGAATGGACTTTCTGGAGAAGTGGGTGGTGGAATACTGCCGCGTGGCACAAGCCATCCGCCTGACCACCCGGATGCCCGACGACTATCAACCTGTAGGAGCCATCGAACGCAATCAAGGACTGACCGACTATCTCATCCGCAGCAACCGCTATTACCTTGAGATGAACGTTGACAATGACCATAACCTGTATCTCATCGACACGTCGCTTGGGGAGGTGCATCTTAAGCTCCCCACCAAGGATAGTGTGCTTGTGAGGCGTCCACTTATGTATCGCACCATAGAGACGAGCGCTGGGCCCATCTCGGCGGCCGTCGATGAACACGTGTGGGCAGAGTTTGGCGAGCGAGCTGGGAAGAACACTGCATATTTCTACAATGACAATGGGGCACAATATGCCATCAACCCCTTTAGCTTCTTTACACAAGACGTAGTGCTCGACTTTCCCGGCCAGCAGCTTCACCTGCGCCCCCACTATAAGATGCAACGCCATACGCTGGTAGCTAATTAGAGCGGGGCATAGAGCGGGGCATAGAGCGGGGCATAGAGCGGAGCATAGAGCGGAGCATAGAGCGGGGCATAGAGCTTTGTATTATTCCAGATTTCGCTAAGAGTAGCCATTTTGGGAGAATTTTGGTTAAAAAAGCCGAATAAGACGACGGAGACGATATAAAGTTGTAATTTTGCATCGCGAAAGTGCGTGTTGAGGCACTTAATCGCACTCCTACGTTTTTCTCAGCTATTTATAAACTAATCATGCGAAAATTCTGGTACTACCTGGCTTGTATAGCCGTATGCGCGTTCGCTCCAGCTTGTAGCGACGACAACGATGATCCCGATCCCGATCCAATAACCCCCGTAGAGCCTACAGAGCCCACAGAAGAGACTTGGGAGCTTATACCGAGCACACCCATCACTACCGAGAACGCTACGATGAGCGTCAATGGCGCAGATGCCTTGAGCAACGCCACAATGGCTCTCAAGACTACGAGCGCCACGGAAGGTAGCCTTACGCTTAACAATGTGCTCCCCGGCTATCCATCGATAGAGATTCCCGTGACGTTGACGGAGGGCACCGACCAAGTGAACTTTAAGGCCGCAACGACCCTCACCACCCCTCCGGCTCTCAACAGCGACATCCTTAGCGCGCTGATGGGTCGCGCCGAGCTTCCCCTCTACGACCTCGCTACCGAGGGATGGGTGACGACAGCCGGCAAGGCAAATCTGACTCTCACCACCGCCTTTACCAAGGAAGCCCAAGGTGGCTTGACAGGCAACTGGAATTTCAACACCAGCCTGGGTGTCACTGCCGAGGGTATGATTACCAGCAGTCCTCTGCAGATGACATGGACGCCGGTAGACTACACACAGCCCAACATGATGCAGACCGCTCAGCTTGTCAATCTCTTTGGAAGCTGCGAGCTGTGCCAGCTCTTCAACCAACTGCAGCTCTGCGACGATGGCAACCTGACGGCTCTCTACTATCCGGCACAGAAGATCGACGCCACGGCAGCCCTTGGCGCTATCGACCAGACCACGATGAGCATCATCAATCTCCACGCCGACGATGCTTGGGTGCAGTCGCCTAAGAATCTGGTGATGTACTATGTTGACGACACGTATATCTATATCCTGCTCAACATCCCCGCTATCATCAACCAGGTGGCCACCGACAAGGGGGAAGAGGCTCCGAGCATAACGCTTGACACCGCCACGATGACACAGTATCTGGCAGTATTGACAGAGCTTGGCGTGAAGACCGACGTGCTGATGCTGAAGGCTTCGGAATGGCTCAACAAGGGTGTGCCCTTGCGCTACGAGAAGAGCGACACAGGGCTGAAGCTCTACGTGGACAGGGAACTCGCTGCTCCAATTATTGAGGCTCTGCTCCCCGCACTTCCCAGCCTGAACGCCTATCTGGCCAATGCCGACGAGGAGACACTCGCTACGATACAAACCATCTTTACTATGCTTGGCATCACGAGCCTCGACGATATCGCAACGATATGGACCGATAACACGGATGCATGGGAGGTGGCGCTCAACTTCACAGCTGCAGACTAACCACTGACACCTCTCTCATAACCACTACACTCTATCTCTGAGACAACGTTAAAGCGAGCATCCACGGAAAGCGGATGCTCGCTTACTGTATACACGGAGCACCACGGAGTGGCGAAGCGCCAGTTAGCCTGGCGAGCCGCCCCTCCCAGTGATGGTATCAGGGGTTATGGGGGTGGTCGGAGGGGAGTGGGAGGTTTTTTATAAGGAGCAGGGGTTGGAGATGTGGGTATTGTTTGTTAATTTTGCATAGTTAAAAGCTTATCGCCAATGATACCAAAAAAGACAAACGCAGATGAGGAGATGCAATGGTTTGTGCTACGCGACCTCAAGCGACCCAACGCCTTGCGGCCGGCTTATAAAATGCTGGCAGAGGAAGGCTTGGAGGTGTTTACCCCCAAGCGCTGGATAATCCGCACGGTGCGCAACAAGCGCGAGCGCCTGCTGGTGCCGGTGATTCCCGACCTGCTGTTCGCCCACTCCTCACGCTCGGAACTGGATCCAATAATCCATCAGACCTCCACACTGCAGTATCGCTTCTTCAAGGGTGGGGGCTACGGCGAACCTATGCGCGTGGCCACACGCGAGATGGAGCGATTTATCATGGCGGTGAGCACTAGCGACTCGCCCCGCTATTACACCCCCGAAGAAATCACCTCGGCGATGATAGGCCGCAAGATACGCATCATCGACGGACCAATGAACGGCTATGAAGGGCGGCTGCTCAACATACGCGGTTCGCGCAAGAAGCGCCTGATGGTGGAACTGCCCAATATCTTGACGGTGGCCGTTGAGGTCAATCCAGAGTATATTGAGTTTGTGGATTGAGAGGGGCAGAGGAGGCTTAGCGGGGAGGATTCTCCAAAGGTGCAAAGGGATAAAGGATGGGGGTGAAAATTTTTTGGGAAAATGTTGGTGGAATGAAAAAGAGTTAGTAACTTTGCAGTCGCAAACGGAAACGTAACGACGGCTCCTTAGCTCAACTGAATAGAGCATCTGACTACGGATCAGAAGGTTACAGGTTTGAATCCTGTAGGAGTCACTGAGAAGGGCTACTCGTGAGAGCAGCCCTTTTTGGTATTTTGTCCATTACTTCTTCCTCCCATCTGGCGTTAAAGATAGCATCGGCTGGGCGGTCGGGCGAGGCCGCCCAACCTACGATGTCGCCTGACGCAAGGAGCAGGTTTTTAAGTGTGTCGCTCTTAAAATTTATTATTGGAGGCGGTGGAAGCGGTAGAGGGCTATTGGTTGGCGCAGGTCGCAGCTCTTGTGGGAGATGCCGCTCCAAGGCGCTACTTCTTGAAGCTCGAAGCTTCGCCCGTATTGCTTCTGCCAGACCTCAACATCGTTGGCTGGGATGAGGAGATAGCCAGATGCAGCAACGGAAGCAGGACACCACTCACGAAGGCGATCGCCGAGGTAGTAGTTGATGGTATAGCAACGCAGCATAGGTGTAGTGATATAGCTATAAACAGGCCCTTCGGGCGCTAGCTGCTCTATCTCCGCGGCGAGCGGACGGTCGCTCTTGGCGTTGAGCACCGTGGGTAGGACTCCGCCGCTGAGCAACCAGAGGATGGCGAGGGTGGGAATCAATGAGAGACCAGCAGCACGAAACCAGCTACGCGCCCGTCCCAACTGACGCCACGCCACTACGCCCGCTCCAAGGGCTACAATCATCAGCACGATAGCCACGGGGTTGGCGTCGATAGAGTCGGCATAGAGGCTGTAGACAGCGCTCTTGCCCTTGAGGGAGATCATCGGCAGGATGCACAGAGCCAATGGCAGGAGGATGGCCAGAGAACCAATCACTCGACCATAAGCCTTCAGCAACCCACGACTACGCTGCCAGAGCCATATTATGAGGAGGGTAACGAAGTAGGCCAGGAAGGGGTATATAGGGAGGAGGTAGACGGAACGTTTGCTCTTGGGGATGCAATAGAAGATGAAGATTATGAGAGTGGCTACGAGGCTGAAGAGACGCTCGGGACTCAGGGAGGTCCAATGGCAGAGGTCGCGTAGCCGGCGGTAACGGGCAGCGAAAAGAGCCATGAGGGCGAGCATAGTGTAGGGGAGCATGCCGGTAAGGACAGTGATGAAGTTGTACCACCAAGGGTGTACATGCGAGTCGTAGCTCATAGTGCCTGTGAGACGTCCAATGTTTTCTTCGAGCATGAGGGATACAAAGCCCTCGCCTCCTTGCTGATAGGCAGCGATATACCACATGGCGGGGAGGACACAGCCCGTAATGCCTATGGCGGCGAGACCCAGCGTCAGGCGCCAGAAGCGACGACCTCGCAGCAGTCCGTAGACCCACACAACAAGGCATGGGAGCCCCATGCCGACTATCCCCTTGGTCAAGACCGCACCGCTAATCCAGAGGACGCTCCAAAAGGGTGCCCATCGGCTGCCACGCTCCACCCAGCAGTAGAGGCTGACGAGGCTACCCACCATGAAAGCAGTCAGCACCATGTCGACGCGGCAGGCAGTGGCAGCGCGCCAGGGTTCGATGGCCGAGGCAAGGATAAGGGCCGTCACAAGGGCCACGCGACCACCCTGCTCGCGGCGCAAGAACCAAGCGGTGGTGAGGCCGAGCGCCATCATGGCGAGCGCCGAGGGGAGGCGAGAAGCCACCTCTGTGACGCCGCCACAGAGGTAAGAAGCCAGGGCTATACACCATGCCAGGAAAGGGGGCTTGTAGGGAATGTCGCCGCCGTAGCTGACGGGGAGCACCCAGTCGCCGCTCTGGAGCATAGAAAGCGCTACGATGGCCTCGCGAGGCTCGCCCTTAGAGTTGAAAAGGGTGAGACCCAGCCAAGGGATAAAAGTAAAAGCATAGATGGCCACCACGAGAGCCATCATCCAGCGTTGGTTGTAGTCGGTACGCGTCTCCATAATGCCTGCAAAATTACAAAATCCCCTCCAACCCATAGGCAAAGCAGGGGATATTAGAGAAAAATTATTAACTTTGTGGAGAATAACAGTAATTACTCCTCCCAAAAAGACGCCCAGCTATCATGTGCAAAGAAAGATACATCGACCCCTTTACGGATTTCGGATTCAAGCGAATGTTTGGTTCGATAGCCAGCAAGCCGTTTCTCATAAGCTTTCTCAACAATCTATTTGATGAGAAAGACCCTGTCTTGCAATTGAAGAAATAGAGAGACTATAGGATGGCAGATGGGAAAACTCATATGAGTATGGGGCAGCGGGCGCTACTTGTCATCAACCCTATCTCGGGGACGACGAGCAAGCGAGGCTTGGACCGGGAGGTGATGCATCGCCTTGAGCCTTTGGGGTGGAACATCGATGTGGCGTGGACCTCGGGCCATGGCGATGCTACATGCCTGGCCAACGACGCCATCAAGCATGGCTATGATAGCGTGATAGCCGCTGGCGGTGATGGGACGATCAACGAAGTGGCTCGCGCGCTGCGCGACAGCACGCTCAGTCTTGGCATTATTCCCTGCGGGTCGGGCAACGGGCTGGCGCGCCATTTGCAGATACCCATCCACGTGCGCTCGGCGATAGAAGTGATAGCTGGGGGCCACGTGGAGCGCTGCGACTACGGTAGCGTCAATCAGGATCCCTTTTTCTGCACCTTTGGTGTGGGTTTTGACGCGGCCGTGAGCCAAAAATTCGCTCTTAGTCGACGCCGCGGCAAGCTGAGCTATATCCGCAACACCTTTGAGGAGTATATCCGCTACGCCTCCGATACTTACCAGATAACCGCCAACGGAAAGGTGCTGACGGAGAAAGCTTTTCTGGTGGCCGTATGCAACGCTTCGCAGTATGGCAACAACGCCTACATTGCTCCCTATGCCTCAATGACCGACGGGCTTCTCGACGTCACCATCATACATTCGGGTTATCCTATCACCACAGCATTGGTGGGTGTGGACCTGCTCACCGGCTACATTGACCGCAATACGCTGGTCCACTGCTTTCGCACGTCGGCGGCCGTAATAGAGCGTATAGCCGAAGGACCGGCACATATCGACGGGGAGCCGCTCACGCTTGGCAAGCGACTTGAGGTGAAATGCCATAGCGCAGGCCTGAGTGTCTATACTCCGGCCACTCTGCCACGCTTCAAGCCCATTATAACCCCCTTGATGTCAACCATCCGCGAGTGGCGGTTGGCGCTGAGGGATAGGGGGACAGAGAGATAGAGGATAGAGAGATAGAAATATAGAAATACAGTAATACAGAAATACAGAAAATTAGACATAGACATATGAAACCAACCATCATTATCGCATCAGCGACCCTCGCCCTGGCGAGCCTCACGGCCGAAGCCATCACACCACGATGGCTGCGCGACGTGCAGATAGCGCCCGACGGGCGCACGATAGCCTTCACGTATAAAGGCGATATATATACAGTGGCAGTGGGTGGCGGTAGAGCCACCCGTCTGACGGCGCAACCCTCCTATGAGAGCCAACCCGTGTGGTCGCCCGACGGACGGAAGATAGCCTTTGCAAGCGATCGCAACTATGGCAGCGACATCTATATCATGGACGCACAGGGAGGGACCGCCACGCGCCTCACCTCCCACTCGGCTAACGAGTATCCGCAGGGATTCACCCCCGACGGACAACGTGTGCTCTTCAGCGCCAACATCCAGGATCCAGCCGAGAGTGCCCTTTTCCCCAATCGTACCAATACGGAGCTCTATAGCGTAGGGGTAGATGGAGGACGTGTGAGCCAAGTGCTTCCCACTCCCGCTCTGGCTATCAGCTACCTCCCCGATGGGCGGTCCTTCCTCTACGAGGACGTGAAGGGCAGCGAGGACCAATGGCGCAAGCACCACACCTCGTCGGTGACTCGCGACATCTGGCTTTATGATGCCACCGCTGGTACACATACTAATCTCACAAATCGCGACCGCGAATACCGCAACCCAGTGATGGGGCGAGACGGCACTACGGTCTACCTGCTAAGCGAGCACGATGGAGGCAGCTTCAACGTCTACAGTTTCCCGCTGTCGGCACCTGGGCAGATGACAAAGCTCACCAACTTTACTACCCATCCTGTCCGCTTCCTGTCGCAGGCTACGGATGGCCTGCTGGCCTTCACCTACGACGGGGATATCTACACCATGAAGCCAGGAGGAGAACCACAGAAGGTGGCCATCGACGTGCTGCTTGACGAGGCTGACCCCACGACCTCGGTGACCCTTAGCTCAGTGACCGATGCTGCCCCCTCGGCCGACGGCAAGCAACTGGCCTTCACCAGCCGCGGCGAGGTGTTTGTGAGCTCCATCGACTACTCGTCGGTGAAGCAAGTGACCCACACTCCCGAAGGGGAGAGCGACGTGAGCTGGGGCAAGGACAATCGCGAACTCTACTATACGAGCGAGCGCGACGGCCACTACAACATCTATCGCGCGTGGATAGAACGTAGCGACGACCCAAACTTCTCCAACGCCACCTTGATCAACGAAGAGGCAGTGTTCCCAGTGACTGACACCGTGGATCGCACCTTCCCACGACTGTCGCCCGACGGCACGAAGCTGGCCTATGTGGAGGACCGTACACGCTTGATGGTCAAAGACCTTAAGACTGGGACTGAGAAGCAGCTCACCGACGGCTCCACCAAATACTCGCGCGAGAAAGGATTCCCGGCACAATGGTCGCCCGACAGCAAGTGGATACTCCTAGAAGTGGTAGACCTCAAGCATCAGCCCTATAGCGACATCGCCATCATCAACGTAGACAACGGACAGATGACTTACGTCACCAAGACAGGCTACTTTGACTCCAACCCCCACTGGGTGATGGACGGCAACGCTATCCTCTTTCTCTCGGAGCGCTACGGTATGCGCAACCACTCATCGTGGGGCTCGGAATATGACGCCATGCTTACCTTCCTCAACCAGGATAGCTACGACCGCTATCGCCTGAGCGAGGAGGACTATGAGCTGCTCAAAGACCTGGAGAAGAGCCAGAAGAAAGCCTCTAAGAAGAAAAAGAAGACTACTACAACCACCGCCTCCAAGAGCAAAACCTCTAAGGCCAACGATAAAGAAAGCGAAGAAGCCGACTCGACGGCAACAGACGGCGATCAGAAGATGAAGCCAATAGAGCTGGAAGGACTGGCAGACCGCACTGTGCGCCTCACCCCCAACTCATCGCTGATGGGCGACGCTATCCTCTCGAAGGACGGCGAGACGCTCTACTACACCTCAAAATTTGAGAAAGATTACGACCTGTGGGAACACGACCTGCGCAAGCGCGAGACAAAGCGCGTCACTAAGGTAAAGGATGGCACGATGACCATGGACAACGAAGGCAACATCTATATCATCGACAAGAAGGTGAAGCGCTTCACACCAAAGGGCAATAAGGTGAAGGATGTGGACCTGAGCGCCGTGCTGCGCTACGACCCCGCCAAGGAGCGTGAATACATGCTCCACCATGTATACAACGAGGAGCGTGAACGCTTCTACGTGGTGGATATGAACGGAGTGGCGTGGGAGGATCTTTACAACCATTACCGCGAGTTTCTGCCCCATATCAACAACAACTACGACTTTGCGGAGCTGCTGAGCGAACTGCTTGGCGAACTCAACGTATCCCACACCGGCGGCCGCTATTATCCCTATAGCGCCAAAGAGCCTACAGCATCGCTGGGACTGCTCTTCGATTGGGATTATGAGGGACCAGGCTTGAAGGTGAGCGAAGTGGTGGAGAAGGGTCCCTTTGATCGCGCCACTACTGATATGAAGGCCGGGATGGTGATTGACAAGATCAACGACCAAGAGATAGGCTCCGTAGACGATTATTATCCTCTGCTCAACAATCTGGCAGGCAAGAAGACCCTCATCACATTTCGCAACCCGCTCAACGGGCTATGCTACTACGAAGTGGTGCTTCCCATCTCGGATGGAGCCTTTACCGACCTGCTCTACGACCGGTGGGTGAAGCAGCGCGAGGCCGACGTGGACCGCTTGTCGGGAGGCCGTCTTGGCTATGTGCATATCAAGGCGATGAACGACGATAGCTTCCGCCCCATCTACTCCAAGATTCTTGGCCAGTATGTAGACCGCGAAGGCATCGTGATTGACACACGCTGGAATGGCGGCGGCCGCCTGCACGAGGATATCGAGGTGATGTTTAGCGCCAAGCCATACCTGACGCAGGATGTGCACGGAGTGGAGACCTCGGTGATGCCCTCGCGTCGCTGGACCAAGCCGAGCATCATGGTGATGGGCGAGGCCAACTACAGCAATGCCCATGGCACCCCTTGGGTGTACAAGCACATGGGTCTGGGCAAGCTGGTGGGAATGCCTGTGCCAGGGACAATGTCGAGCGTCAACTGGGAGTGGCTTCAAGACCCCACGCTGCTCTTCGGCATCCCGGTGACAGGTTTCCGCACGGAGGAAGGCATCTATCTGGAAAACACTCAGTTGGAGCCAGACATCCGCGTGGCCAACAACCCAGCAACCATTGCCACAGGACGCGACTCGCAGCTTGAGGCCGCAGTCAACGAGCTGCTGCGCGAAATCGACTCCAAGAAGTAACCCTTAACCTTCACGATTATGGCACAAATAGGCGACATAGTAAGATATCTCAACTCGGTGGGCGGAGGCCGCATCACGCGCATCGAAGGCAATCTGGCGTATGTTGACGAGGACGGATTTGAAACTCCGGTGCTGCTACGCGAGTGTGTGGTGGTAGAACCTGCAGGGAGGCAGCAGCGCAAGACGGCGACGGCGCCCGTGGTGGCTCCTGCGCCCCAGACACCCTCCAAAGCCGCTCCTGCGCCCAATGCACCGGAGATAGTGGAGACGGCGGAGGGGGAGGTGCTCAACGTGGTGCTTGCCTACGAACCACAGGAGATAAAACACCTGACGACCACCACCTTTGATACGTATCTTGTCAACGACAGCAACTACTATCTCTACTTCACCTACCTGACGCGCAGCGACGAAGCTCAAGGCTGGACCACCCGCTATGCAGGCATGGTAGAGCCCAATATCCAGCTCTTTCTTGGCGAACTGACCCGCGACCAGCTGCCGCTGATTGACCGCGTGGCCGTCCAATACGTGGCCTACAAGGTGGATAAGGAGTTTAAGCTCAAGGCGCCTGTGGCAATAGAAGCCAGGATGGACAACACGAAGTTTTTCAAGCTCCACTGCTTCCGCGAGAACGTCTACTTTGAGAAGCCAGTGATAGCCATCGACATCGTAAAGGACGACATACCCCAGCGGGCCATGGTGCTTGATAGCAGCCGCATAGAGGAGAGCATGAAACAGCGCCGCCAGAAAGAGGCCGACCTCCCCAAGCGTAAACCCGTCACCAAGCACACACATAGGCCAGAGATAATAGAGGTGGATCTCCACATAGACCAACTCGTAGACTCCACCAAGGGCCTATCGGCAGCCGACATGCTCAATCTGCAGGTAGATGAGTTTCGCCGCGTGATGGATGCCAACCTCAAAAACAAAGGCCAGAAGATAGTGTTTATTCACGGCAAAGGGGAGGGAGTGTTACGCAAAGCCCTGCTCAAGGAGCTGGCCTATAGGTATAAGACCCATCAGGTGCAGGATGCCTCCTTCCGTGAGTATGGCTACGGCGCCACTCAGGTGACCATAAGATGATAATCTGCTTTTCAGGCACGGGCAACACTCGCAGAGTGGCTCAAGTACTTGCGTCCAAGATAGGAGGCGAGCCGATAGTGACCCTCGACCATAGGACACCCACCACCCTCACGCTCCAAGCGGGCGAGAGGGTGGTGTGGATGTTTCCGGTGCATTCGTGGGGTATCCCTCGCTACGTAAGACAATATATGCGGAAGGTCAATCTCGTGAACCCTGACGGAAAAGCGCTTGAGGGCGTGAAAAGCTTTATGGTGGCCACCTGTGGCGACGACGTGGGAAAGCTACATCGCCAGTGGCGGAGCGAGATGAGGCGGCGCGGGTGGAAGCCCATAGGCGCTTTCTCTGTGGAGATGCCCAACACGTATGTGTTTCTGCCAGGTTTTCATCTCGACTCAGCGCTGCTGGCCCAGGGCAAGTTGGCGGCTATGCCCGAGCGGGTGGAGGCAGTGGCGCGCGCCATACGCCACGATGCGCGGGTAGACGATGTGGTGAGAGGACGCTTCGCGTGGCTCAAGACGCGGGTGGTATATCCACTCTTTATGCGCTTCTTGACGTCGGCGAAGCCTTTCAAGACCACTGAAGGCTGCAATGGGTGTGGGCGGTGCGTGAGAGCGTGTCCCTTGGCCAACATCAGGCTCGACCAAAACAAAAGGCCCCAATGGGGGCCTCAGTGTACGCTGTGCACGGGATGTTATCACGCCTGTGTGCACGTAGAGTATGGTCGCTACAGAGAGAAACAAGCTCAGGGCTAAGCCTGCGCTTCTATCTCTTTGTCGGCGATAACTTCGGCCTCTGTGGCAGGACGAGAATCGGCAGCACGGGCTTTCTTCTCATGGTGTTTCATCTTGACCTTTAGCATGTCGAAACCTTGGCCATACACGCCATTGACATTGGCCTGAGTGATGAAAGCGTGCTCATCGATGCTCTTGACGATACGATGGATGGTGACGGCCTCAATCTTGCGACACATCACCAAGAGCATCTTGACCTCATGCTTGGTGTACCACCCCATGCCATTGATGACGGTGCAACCACGATGACACTCTACGGTGATGGCCTGAGCTATCTCTTCCCACTTGCTGGAGAAGATGGTAAACTGGACGGCCTGACGATTGCCGTTGATGACCATGTCGGTGACGAACGAGATGATGACGAGCACCACGAAACCAAACACCGTGGTGTCGATCTGATGGAAGAGCAGGTAGCTACTGGAGATGATACACATATCCACATAGAGCATCATACGACCGATGCTGACATTGCTCTTCTTGGCCACCATGGCGGCAACGATGTCGGTGCCACCCGTAGAGCCATTGTGGATGAAGGCAAATCCGATGCCGAAGCCACAGAGGAGAGCGCCGATGATGACGTTCATAAACGTCTGTTGCTCAATGATGGGAGTGGGAAAGAGGGGAGTCAGCACACCGATGAAGAGCGAGATGATAGTGGCTCCATAGATGGTGCGAATCACAAACTGCTTGCCCACGGCCCGGAAGGCCATGGCCAGGAGTAAAAGGTTGCAGCAATACTGAGTGACAGCCACCGGGATGCCAAAGCCAAATGAACGCTCAGTGATGAAGTAGACAAGTGTGCCCAGACCGGCCAGACCGCCGATCACCACCTTCTCGGGGAAGATGAATGCAGAGAAGCCAAAGGCATAAAGAAATATACCGAAGGCGATAAAAACATAGTCGCGGGCGGAGAGCCAGATGCGGGAGCCAGAGATGTGCTTCATTTTTTATAGGATTGGTTAACTACGAAAAGCGGCGCAAAGTTACTGCTTGATTGCCGCAGTTCAAAATTTTTTGTGTAATTTTGGCCTCTCTAAACTAAAATATTTTTTTAGTCATATGTTCTTAACGCAAAAATGGAGGGCCTTGCAGCGCGGTCTAACCACACTACTCACGGTAGCTGTCGTGGCAACAGCGGGGGCCGCTGTGCCTTTCTTTGACCGGTCGGCGCCACAGGACTTTTTGGAGGTGAATCTTCACGCTCTGGTGGGAGGGAGCGCCGTCACCCAAAACTATATGTCGACCTTCCCGGAGATCCAAGAACTCAACACCGCTATGGGTTTGGCTTATGGCATGGGCGCAGGCGTCACCTTCGGTCTGCGCCAGTGGCTTGGCCTTGGCACCGAGCTTAATGTAGTGGTGAATCGCAACAGGATGGACTGCGCGGTGAGCAACACGGCAGTGACATCGATGAGCAATCTCTTTATGCGCAACCACTATACCTATATAAATATACCAGTCTTCCTGTCGTTGAGATTCTACCCGGCTACGGGACTGCGCTGGAATGTAGACTTGGGCATGTATTACTCCTATGGCGTAGGAGGCTCACAGCGCCAAACCCTCTACAACTGGACGACCAACGACCTGGGGCAGATAGTGCCCAAGGTGGTGGAGAGCAAGCCGAGCTACTTTGGCTCCAGCGACACCTTTCTCAACGGCTACAAGCGAGGCGACATAGGCCTCCACTTAGCCACGGCGCTCCTTTTCCGGGGACATGTGTCGGTGGGAGGCCGAATGGGAGTGGGGTTTAAGAACATATCGCGCAAGATTGGCGTTTTAAACCCGAATATACACAATATCAATTTTCTGGTGTCGGTGGGATACCACTTCTGAAATTAAAGCATCACAATAATATAAATTATATCAAACAATAACACGTGGGAAAAGAAATAGTATTGAGTGGCATACGCGCCACTGGTAATCTCCACTTGGGCAACTACTATGGAGCCCTGAGCAAGTTTGTCAGGATGCAAGACGACTACGACTGTCTGTTTTTCATCGCCGACCTCCATGCCTTGACTACGAGCCCCGATCCGAAGCAGCTCCACGAGAATGTCAAAAACATTATATGTGAATATCTGGCGGCAGGCCTCGACCCTGAGAAGGCCACCATCTTTGTGCAGAGCGACGTGCCCGAAATCCCCGAGCTCTACTTGCTGCTCAATATGCACGTGGGCATAGGTGAATTGATGCGCACAGCCTCCTTCAAGGACAAAGCACGCAAGCAGCTGGGTATCAAGAGCGAAAGTGAAGACATAGAGAAGGAGATAATAGGCACCGATTCCAACAAGCGAGTAAACGCCGGCCTGCTCACATATCCTACACTGATGGCTGTAGACATCTTGATACAGAAGGCCCACAAGGTGCCTGTGGGTAAGGATCAGGAGCAGCATCTGGAGCTGACACGCCGGTTTGCTCGGCGCTTCAACTCCTTCTATGGAGTGGATCTCTTCCCCGAGCCTACCAACTTTGACTTTGGAGGAGCGCCAGTGAAGGTGCCCGGCCTCGACGGCAGCGGCAAGATGGGCAAGAGCGAAGGCAACTGCATCTACCTCATCGACGACGAGAAGGTGCTACGCAAGAAGGTGATGCGCGCCACCACCGATACCGGGCCCACAGAGCCAGGCCAGGCAGTGTCGGCGCCTGTTGAGAACCTCTTCACGCTGCTGGAACTCACCTCGACCCCCGAGGTGGTAAAACACTACCGCGATGCCTACGCCGACTGCTCGATACGCTATGGCGACCTCAAGAAGCAGCTGGCGGAGGACATCTTAAAGGTGACCCTCCCTATCCGCGAGCGCTATATGGAAATCCGTGGTGACGAGGAATATCTGGGCCGCGTGGTGAAAGCCGGCGCTGAAAAAGCCCGCGAGCGCGCCTCCAAGACCTTGAAGGAAGCCAGGGAGATAATGGGCATCCGTAAGTTTTATTGACCCAAAATTGGCGCAAATATCGGGTAAATGTGCATTTTTCTTTGAGAATGCTTTTATAAGTCAATAAAATTTACTTACTTTGCACCGCGAAATGTCATGTCAGGTCTTTTCACAAAGGATAGACACGGCTTCTTATATGAGTAATATCTCACAATAATAACTATTTAAAACAATCAACAGTATGTCAGAAATTGCAAACCGCGTAAAAGCTATTATCGTAGACAAGCTCGGCGTAGACGAGAGTGAAGTGACTGAGACCGCAGAGTTCACCAAGGACCTTGGCGCTGACAGCCTTGACACCGTAGAGCTCATCATGGAGTTTGAGAAAGAGTTTGGCCTCGAAATCCCCGACGATAAGGCTGAAGGAATCACCACAGTTGGCGACGCTATCGCATACATCGAGGAAGCCCAGAAGTAAGCCTCAGGGCATTGCTTTTATCCTCTAACGTTAAAAAATACATACTCTTTATCCCTAAGAATGGAATTAAAACGAGTAGTAGTGACAGGTCTTGGAGTGCTCTCACCCCTTGGCAATGATGCCCCCACGACGTGGGCAGCGGCCAAGGAGGGCAAGAGTGGCGCAGGGCCCATCACTCATTTTGATGCCTCGTTGTTCAAGACCCAATTTGCTTGCGAGGTGAAAGGTTTCGATGGCTCGAAACACTTTGACCGCAAGCGCCTCCGCACCCTCGACCTTTATTCACAGTATGCCCTCTACGCAGCCAAGGAGGCCGTGGAAGATAGCGGCATCCTCAATGCCCCCAATCTCAACCGCGACCGTGTGGGAGTGATTATCTCCGCTGGTATTGGTGGACTTCACACCTTTGAGGAAGAGGCAGGCTACTATGCCAAAAATGAGGACAAGGGTCCGAAATACAACCCCTTCTTTATCCCCAAGATGATAGCCGACATCGCCTCAGGCCATGTGTCGATGGACTATGAATTTCATGGTCCTAACTATGGCATAGTGTCGGCATGCGCATCGTCAAACAACGCAATCATCGATGCCTTCAATTATATCCGCTTAGGCAAGGCAGACGCATTCGTCACTGGTGGGGCTGAGGCTGCAATCTATCCAGCAGGTGTAGGTGGCTTCAATGCCATGCATGCTATCTCGCTGCGCAACGAAGACCCAGCAGGGGCATCGCGTCCGTTTAGCGGTTCGCGCGACGGCTTCGTGATGGGCGAGGGCTCGGCTATCCTCATCCTTGAGGAGCTGGAGCACGCCAAGGCACGCGGCGCTAAGATCTACGCAGAGGTAGTGGGCGGCGGTATGAGTGCCGACGCATATCACATCACTGCTACCCATCCTGATGGACTCGGTGCTAAGCTGGCTATGAAGGCTGCGCTCGACGATGCTGGCATGACTCCTGCCGACATTGACTACATCAACTGTCATGGCACATCGACCCCCGTAGGCGATGTATCGGAGGTAAAGGCAATCGTTGACCTCTTTGGCGAGGATGCTTATCGTCTTAATCTGAGCTCTACGAAGTCGATGACAGGTCATCTGCTGGGAGCTACAGGAGCTATAGAGGCTTTCTTTAGCATCATGGCTGTGAAGGAAGACATTGTGCCCCCCACCATCAATCATGAGGAGGGCGACGAGGATCCAAATATTGACTATCGACTCAACTTCACGTTCAATAAGGCACAGAATCGTCCTGTGCGTGCCGCTCTGTCAAATGCCTTTGGCTTCGGCGGGCATAATGCCACATTGATAGTGAAGAAGTATGAAGAATAACCCCACCGCTAATTATTAGCATCCTATATTTATGGTGAGCGCCCAGGTCGTGATGACTTGGGCGCTTGCTGTTGATAGAGGGATAGAGGGATAGAGCGGGGCACAGAGGGACAGAAAGAAAAGGGCTGAGTGGATAGACACTCAGCCCTGGTATATGGGGAAGGAAGGGGAGGGATTACTTCTTGAAGAAGCGGTTGTAGAGACCCTGGAAGCCCTGGCCGTGACGAGCCTCGTCCTTGGCCATTTCGTGTACGGTGTCGTGGATAGCGTCGAGGTTGAGTTCCTTAGCACGACGAGCGATGCGCATCTTGTCTTCGTTGGCACCGGCCTCAGCAGCCATACGCTTCTCGAGGTTGGTCTTGGTGTCCCATACGCAGTCGCCGAGGAGTTCGGCAAACTTGGAAGCGTGCTCAGCCTCCTCGAAGGCGTAGCGCTTGAAAGCCTCAGCGATTTCGGGATAGCCCTCGCGATCGGCCTGGCGCGACATGGCGAGATACATACCTACTTCGCCACATTCGCCGTTGAAGTGGGCGGTAAGGTCCTTGATCATCTCTTCGTCGCAGCCCTTGGCTACACCGATCTCATGCTCGGTGACAAACTTGAGCTCGGCAGCGGTGTCCATTTCTTTAAACTTGCTGCGGGGTGCGCCGCAGATAGGGCACTTCTCGGGAGCTTCGGGGCCTTCATGTACGTAGCCACACACTGTGCAGATCCATTTCTTTTCCATGTTGTTGTCCTTGAATTTAGATGTTATACGAATGAAATTATTGATTAGGGTTGGTTGCTGTGAAACAATCATTACAGAGGCCTTTGTAGTAGACGTTGACCTTCTCTACGTGGAGCCCCTGTGGGAGGGTGGTGCTCGCTTCGAGGAGAGGGACGTCGAAGATGCGACCGCAACGCTGACAGCGGAAGTGGCCATGAGGCTCACAGGCATAGTCAAAACGGGCGTTGTTGCGCTCAATATCCAAGCTTTCGATGACGCCACGCTCGGCCATAAGCCAAAGGGTGTTGTAGACGGTGGTGCGCGACAGCGTGGGATATTCGACGCTTAAGGCCTGGAAGATCTCGTCGACCGTGGGATGAGTGAGGTGGCTCATCACATACCCCAAGATAGCCACCCGCTGGGGGGAGGGCTTGATGCCGGCCTCGAGAAGGAGGGCGTGGGGAGTGGTAGATTTGATTGCTTCCATTATTGTAATGATTACAGTTTTAAAAACAATGCAAAGTTATAATAGTTCTTGTAATTCTCCAAATATTTTGCCAAAAATTTTTTTGAAAAAATCCTTCTAAGTGTAGAACCATTTAGACGCTGGATTGTTCTAAGAAAAAAGCAAGAAAAACGAAACTCTTGCCTCCATTGCTAATATCCCCATTCCAACCCCCTGAGATGCCACAACCAACCAACTTACCCCCAACAATTAGGATTATGAATACCGTTAAATATAACCAGAATCAAAGGAGAAGCAACCGCCGATATGAACGAGATGCAATACCTCCAGAGACTATGGACCTTATATATGAGGCCATACGCAACACGCCGACAAGCTATAACGGCCAGCAATACTCGGTGATCGACGTCACCGACCAGGCTCTCAAAGAGGAGCTCTACAAGCTGACTGACCAGAAGCAAATCAAGACGTGCAACCACTTTATGGTGTTTTGTGCCGACTTCCACAAGATTAAGGTCTTGGCCGAGGCCAAGGACCTTGAGATGCCTGAGTTTACCCACACGGTAGACGGTGTGATAGTGGGCACTGTAGATGCAACGCTGGCTATGATGAGTGCCTTGACAATGGCCGAAGCCTGTGGCATCGGCACCTGCTGTATAGGCTACGCACGCACAGTGGCCCCCGAGGCCGTGTCGCGTCTGCTCCACCTACCGCAGGACACTTATGTAGTGTGTGGACTGGCGCTGGGCATCCCCCGCGAGCAGCCCGACCTCAAACCCAAGCAACCCTGTTCGCTCCTTATCCACTCCAACCATTACCGTGAGGACGACCTTGCGCCAGAGCTGCTGGAGTATGATGAGGTGATCAAGCAATACAATGCCACTCGTTCGGGCACAAAGACCGACAACGACTGGGCCTCTCACATTATAGATTATTACCGCCACGCCATGTCCTATCGTATGCTCAACGCGCTACGGCGCCGAGGATTCGACGTTAAGAGCTGAGAGCTTGCCATAATAATGGTGTAAAAAACGATGCCGCCCCGTTCAGGCCATAGGCCAGAGCGGGGCGGTCATCGCGGGGAGGGAGATATGAGCGTTATTTCTTGGTAGTTGTTTTAGAGGCAGAAGACGATGATGATTTCTTTGCGGTGGAAGAGGTGGTCTTCTTGGAAGAAGCTGTCGACTTCTTGCGAGTGGCTTTCTTCTTAGGAGCGTAGTTTTGACTCTTCTCGTAGGTCTTCTTCTCAAAAGTGAAGATATCTTTGTGGGTCACCTGGTTGTCAAAGTCAACGATGGCTGTTGGGTTGATGGCAAGGCCGAGGTAGCGGGTCTCGAAGTGGAGGTGAGGACCTGTGGAGCGGCCGGTGTTGCCACCGAGGGCGATAGGGTCGCCAGCTTTCACCACTTGGTCGGGCTTAACGAGAAACTTAGAGAGATGGCCATAGACGGTCTCCATGCCGTTGTTGTGGCGCACCACGACGTAGTAGCCGTAGCCCTTACGCTCATATTTGGTGAGGCGGATCTTGCCGTCGAAAGCCGCGCGCACGGTGTCGCCAACGTTAAGGCTGAGGTCGATGCCGCGGTGTACGCGACGGAAGCGAGGACGGTAGCCATAGTGGGATGTGACGCGGCGGTCGCCATCGAGGGGGAACACAAAACCGCTGACGTCGATATCATGCGAAGCAGGGATGGTGACACCTGAATAGGGGTTTACGCTCTCGCTCTCCCAGTGGTTGGTAAAGATATCATTGTCAATATACTCCTCGCGCTCGCGGAGGTCATTAAGATACATCAGAGTATTGGCCACGGAGATGTCGCTTGAAATGGCTTTTTGCGAAGCTAAGAGGTCGTTGTGCTGGTCGTTGTGTGAATCAGGTAGACGATACTGGGCGCTGGAGCTGAGACTGCAGAGCGTCAACATGGCTCCGGCAAGTATCGTGATTGGTCGTAAAAGTGTCATTAGTAGGGGAGGGATTGGGGATGGTTTGATTGGTGAGGAGAAATGTGATTGAGAGGGAGGGTGATTAGCTCAATCAGTCCATCTCAAAAGCCGAGTAGACGAAGCGGATGTTCTGGGGTACCCAATCAAAAATCTCTTCTGGGCGGAAGAAGCGAGCCACTTCAGCAGCAGCGTCTTCGGGGCACGAGGAGGCGTGGATGATGTTTTCTTGGTTTGACGAGCTGAAGTCGCCACGTATTGTCCCGGGCAGAGCCTCGCGGCCATTGGTGGCGCCTGTCATCAAGCGTACAACGTTGATAGCATCTTTACCACGCAGACACATCACTATCACCGGCGATGCCATCATGGCAGCCATCAAGTTGGGGAAGAAAGGCTTATCAACCAGGTGGGCATAGTGCTCGCGGAGGATCTTCTCGTCGAGCTGCATCATTTTGCAGCCAGAGATGATGAGACCTTTCTGTTGGAAACGAGTGATGATCTGGCCTACATAGCCGCGTTCCATTGCCGAAGGCTTGAAGATGATAAGTGTCTTTTCCATTGATAGTGGATTTGGGGGTTGAAGTGATGTTGTTGATGGATTCCCACCGCTTTTCTAAACGGATGTCCAAAGTTACAAATTTTCAGCGAAGCGCGAAAACAATTGTCAAGACAAAAGGTTAAGCGTTTGTGATTTTTTATCTTTTTGGGCTTTGTAAATCACACAAATTCAGGAAGATAAAGGCGAATGTGAAATATGGTGAAAAATAGTAAATGGTTGTTGAGAGGGGTTGGGGCTATGAAATCTTGCTCCAGTCGACCGTCTTGTCAAAGAGCAGATGCATCTCGCGAGCAGCTGCTTGGTGGGCAGGGAGGGAAAGGGAGGGATCGAGGTCGAGTACGTGGGATGCAGCCTGGCGGGCGAGCTCCACCACTTGGCCGTCGTGGGCGAGGTTGGCAATCTTGAGGTCGATTGGCATGCCGCTTTGGAGAGTGCCTTCGAGGTCGCCAGGGCCTCGCATCTTGAGGTCGGCCTCGGCCACTATAAAGCCGTCGGTGGTGGAAGTCATCACTTCGAGCCGCTGACGTGTCTCCCGGGCAAGTTTCACCTTGCTCATAAGGATACAGTAGCTCTGGGCAGCGCCACGCCCCACGCGGCCGCGGAGCTGGTGGAGCTGTGAGAGGCCAAAACGCTCGGCATTCTCAATGACCATGATGGTAGCGTTGGGGACGTTGACGCCCACCTCAATCACGGTGGTCGACACGAGAATCTGAGCTTCGCCCTTGACGAAGAGGCTCATCTGAAAGTCCTTTTCATCCTGGCGCATCTTGCCATGGACGTAGGCCACGCGATAGTCGCGAAAGGTGTCGCGAATCAATTCGTATCCCTCCTCGAGCGACTTAAGGTCGCTTTTCTCGCTCTCCTTGATAAGGGGATAGACGATGTAGACTTGGCGCCCTTGGCGAAGCTGCTGCCCGACGCCACGATAAACGTCCATGCGGCGCTCCTCGTAGCGAAGGAGAGTCTTCACGGGGCGACGACCGGGAGGGAGCTCGTCGATTACCGACACGTCGAGGTCGCCATAGACGGTCATGGCCAGTGTGCGAGGTATGGGGGTGGCGGTCATTACCAGGACGTGGGGAGGAGTGGCGTTTTTCTTCCACAGCTGGGCGCGTTGAGCCACTCCGAATCGGTGTTGTTCATCGATGATGACGAGGCCGAGACGCGCCCACTTCACCTTGTCCTCAATCACGGCGTGAGTGCCAATCAAAATATGCAGGCTGCCGTCCTCGAGTTGCTCGTGGATGAGGCGGCGAGCCTTTGCGGTGGTGGAGCCAGTGAGGAGCTTCACGTTGATGCCTATTGGCGCCAGGAGCTCACAGAGAGTGTCGTAGTGCTGGTGGGCAAGAATTTCGGTTGGAGCCATCAGGCAGGCCTGGTAACCATTGTCGAGGGCGATGAGCATACACATCAGCGCCACGAGAGTCTTGCCGCTACCCACGTCGCCTTGCAGCAAGCGGTTCATCTGTCGGCCCGAGCCCATATCGGCCCGGATCTCGCGTATCACGCGCTTTTGAGCCTCGGTGAGGGGGAAGGGGAGGCATTGCTGATAGAAGGTGTTGAAGAAGTGGCCGATGCGAGGGAAGGGCAGCCCTTCGACCTGCTGGCTTCGCTGGCGGGTGTAGCGCAAGATATTAAGCTGGAGATAGAAGAGCTCTTCAAACTTGAGCCTCAGTCGCGCCTTCTCAAGCGTAGCCGTGGATTGAGGGTTGTGGACCTCGCGCAGGGCGTCGGCGAGCCCCATGAGCCGATAGGAGGAAAGGATCTCGGGGGGAAGAGGATCTATCAGACGCTGGGGGAGCAATGGGAGAATCGACTGTACCCAGGCACCAATCTGGCGCGAGGTGATGCCACGGGCGCGTAGACGCTCGGTGAGAGGATACACGCCGCGTAGACCCTCGCGGGCGCGGGCGCTCTCAAGGGTGTCAATCTCGGGATGGGCCATGCTCCATCGGCCATTGAAGATGGAGGGTTTGCCAAAAAGGATGTATTCCTCGCCTATGTGGTAGGCTTGGCGAATGGCCTTGACGCGCTGAAACCACACCACCTCCATCAATCCTGTGCCATCGGTGAAGAGGGCCACCAGGCGCGTCTTGGCGCCTTCGCCTTGTGTGGCCATAGAGATAAATCGCCCCTTGACCTGCACCATCGCCACGTCGCCTTCGAGCGAAGAGATAGTGTAGATCTTGCTGCGGTCGATGTAGTGGGTGGGGAAGTGGTAAAGGAGGTCGTAATAGGATGAGATGCCGAGCTCCTTCTTGAGCAGCTCGGCGCGAGCGGGCCCCACCCCCTTGAGGTATTTTATGTCGCTGTGGCGCAGGCGCTCCATCGAGGGCTGGGACAGTGGGGCAGCGAATGGAGATAAACCTTTGCCACCTCTATATCTAATGGATAAGTGATCTTGATATTGCGCCAGTCGCCATCGACCAGTTGCAGGGGATATTCTCCCAAGGCCTCCACCACCGAGGCATCGTCGGTAAACGTATGGGCAAAGGGCTGCTTATAAGCTTCGCGGAGGACAGCTCCTTGAAATCCCTGGGGGGTCTGCACCGAGCGAAAGGCCGAGCGAGGCATGGCAGTGGATTCGCCATCGAGGCGCACACGACGCAGCGAGTCGGTGACGGGCACCACGGGGATAGCCCCTGCCGCCCCACGCTGGAGAGCGCCGAGGACATTGTGCATGAGAGCCTCGGTGACCAGCGGGCGAGCGCCGTCGTGGACGGTGATGATGTCGGCGTCGGCGGGGAGGCTTTCGATGGCGTTCTTGACAGACTCCCAGCGCGTGGAGCCACCACGCACCACGCGGGGCGACACGAACCCGTGTTCTTGGCACATCTCGCGCCAAGGCTCTTCGAAGGCGGCGCTGAGCACGAGCACCACCTCGCCTCCCTGGCCGTAATGGCGCAGGCGGTCAATGGTGTGCATCACAACAGGACGCCCTTCGAGGAGGCAGAATTGCTTGGGGAGGTTGGCCCCGAAGCGACTACCGCTGCCGGCGGCAACGACGATATGGTAGATCATGGGGATGTTGTTTTCAAGGCTGCACAGGAGCCTTGCACGGTGGCAGGCGCTGGGCAGGGGATGGTTGGGGTCTTTAGGGGATGGTAGTGGAAGAGGAGTCGACGGGCTGTACGAGCTGGAGGAGAGGCTCGGCAGGGTTGACGGCAGGGGAGGCTGTGGCGGTGTTAGAGTCGGCCGGGGCTGGGAGAGCCTGAGGAGCCTCTTGGGGCGCTGGTTGCTGCTCTTGTGCTGTCTGGATGATGGAGGGGGAGGCGGTGGTAGCAAAGGAGATAGAGGCAGAGCCTTTGCGGCCGGTGCCTTTGTTGAAGCTCATCTCGAAGGGATACTCCATGGTGGGACATCCGGCCTCGGTGATGTGGAGGCGGAAGTTGACGCGCTCTTGGTCGATGTTGCCAATGCGGAAGGCGTATTGGTTCTCGTTGAGGTGGAGGAGGGGTATCTCTCCGCCAAGACCAGGAGCCATGAGGCGCACCTGCTTGAAGTAGTTGGCTTGGTCTTGAGTGGCCAATGGCGACTTGACGAGCGTAAACTCCACGGTGACGGAGTCGCGCGAAGAGAGAGTGATGGCTTCGGCGGGAAGCTCGATGTCGTAGAGCTTGACAAACCACTGGGGAGTCTCTACGGCCTGTGGCACGGTGACGAGGCCGTCGTAGTTGAGGGCGAAGTAATAGTGGCGTTTAGAGAGTTCGGAGGTGAGGTCGGCGGGGATGTGGAGGCGGCAGTTGTAGCTCAGCGTGTTACACTCCATGAAGTTGCCGGCCGTGCGCGTCTCGCGGCGTATCTCGCAGTCGTTGCTGAGGCTCGTCAGGAAGGCATGATCAAGGGCCAGGTCGGTGGGCAAGATAGCCGTGACGCTGGTGTTGAAATACTGATGCTGAAAGCCAATAGGCTCGCGATTGTTGATGGCAAACTCCAGGCGGCTCTTGGGGTCGACCGTCAGGAGGCCGCTTTTGCCCTCTTTCCTCACCACGGCAAGCCGCTCGCGCATGGCGGTCACTTGGTCAAACTGTGGAGGGAGCAGGCGCGTGCCATTATACGTGAGGCCCTCTTGCCCGTCGGCCTTTATGACATCGAAGACGCTGGTGAAAGAGCGGCGTTGAGGCGGGGCGATGACGTTTTCCTTGACCACAGTGCCACCCACGCTGATTTCCAGCAGGCGCATTTGGCGGTCGAAGGTGAGCTGTCCGCCCTTGACATTGACGAGGTAGCCATCGTCGGTGGGGAGTGTTGTGATGGCCTTGTCGAGGGCTTCTATCTGGGTCTTTTTCTTATTGGCGGGGTCGATAGAGAGAGGCTCGAGGCTGAAAAGGTCGGTGTTGAGCTGGAAAAACTTCTTTTTGATGGCCACAACAGCCTCGCCGTCGTAGGCCGAGGAGGCAAAGGCCAGGTCGCCACGGCTGACGCCTGGTAGCACCAGCTCGCCATCGCCGGGAGTGAGGTAGGCCAGGTAGGTGTCGGTGGTGTTTTTTGCCAGGTTGACGTAGCCTTCCACTACCGCCAGTCCGTTGATGAAAGGCTGGGCCTTGGCGTAGGGGCCATAGACCTTCTCGCCTTGAGCGTTGACGAAGTAGAATGCATTGCGGGTCTTTACCAGTAGATATCCATTGGAGAATCCTTGACAGTCGGCGGGGAGGCTATAGCCTTTGCCTTCGACGGAGGTGGGGACTCCTTGCTGGTTGACGATGGCGTTAAACTCGCCATTCTTGAGCAGGAGAGCTTTGTCTTCGCTGAAGGTGGTGAGACTGTCGTAGTCGAGAGGCAAGAGCATCTTCCCCTCTTGGCTGAGGAGGCCCACCTTGCCATCTTTTTTGGCCTTTACGAGGCCATTGTCGAGCAGCTCGAGGTAGTCGTAGCTTGGCGCCACGACCCACTTGGCGAGCTGGCTTTTCCCTGGGATGGCGAAGCATAATAAGAGCGCCATCACAATACTTATCTTTCTCATTGGGGGATGAACGGTTTCCTAAAAATTAGTATGTCACAAAATTACTTATAATTTTCCATTCGTGCAATTGCACGTCGGTTCTTAGAGGCGTCCTTGATGGGGATAGAGTAGTCTTGCTTCACCTCGGCCATGACGAAGGTGCTCTCCACCGAGCCGAGTGACTCGATGGTGCCGATGACGTTGAGCAGAAACTCCTGATAATACTTCATGTCGGGGGCATGGATCTTGAGGAGGTAGTCGAAGCGCCCAGAGACGTTGTAACACTCCGTCACCTCCTCGATGGCCTTCACCTTCTCTACAAACTGGGCAGCGATGTCGTGGCTCATCTTGGCGAGCTTGACGTTGCAAAACACGATGAAGCCCTGGTTGAGCTTGTCGGCGTCGAGCACCGCTTGATACTTCTTGACGAAGCCTTCGCGCTCGAGCCGCTTTAGGCGCTCGTAGACGGGGGTGGTGGAGAGGTGGACCTTGGCGGCAAGCTCTTTGGTGGTGTAGCGGGCGTTTTCTTGCAGCAGGCGTAGCAGCTGCAGGTCGGTGGAGTCGAGTGTATCCATGTGGGGG
>JAJBVL010000043.1 GCA_020859845.1 Bacteroidales bacterium | reverse complement strand
GGGCTGGCTCAAAAAGAGCAGCGGAGGGCCGCTGCACTGCGAAAGCTGCCGCAGCCAGCGAAGTGAATGAGGAAGTGAAAATGCCTCAAACGAGGAAGTGAAAATGCCTCAAATGAGGAAGTGAAGTTAGTTATTCTCGGGAAAATGCTCCCTGTACGCCATAGAGAGGAATATTCGTCATCCAGTCTTGCTCGCGATAGTCGGCCATAGAAAATCGAAGGGCCATAGCAATGGCGTATTTTTGAGAAAAGACACGCAGACTTTTGGCGCGCAAGTTTTCTTCGGCTTTTACCTCAATTGGCACCACTTTCCCAGCCTGCTGAAGGAGAAAATCAATCTCCCCATCGGAGGCTTCTGCCGACCAATAATAGATTAAAGTGTCCTTCATAGGACGTAGTTGCTGCAAAACATATTGCTCCGCCAAAGCGCCTTTGAAAGAGCCTAAAAGGTCGCTTCTATCCACGACAGTTTGAGGCGTTATCCCACACATTGCACCCAAAAGTCCTATATCCATTAAAAACACTTTAAAGGCTCCTGGGTCCAAATAGGCTTTCAACGGGAACTCTCCACTTTTTGTGCGATACACCCTATAGATGACACCAGCGTCTTCAAGCCATTCTAAGGCCATCTCATATTCACGCGCTCTTGCACCTGTTTTGACCAATCCATAAAGAAACTTTTTGTTTTCACGAGCCAATTGGGACACAAGAGAATGCCACACAAGCCTTAACCGAGGCACAAGGGAGGCTGGAGCGTGTTTTGAAAAATCATTTTCATAAGATGCCAATAGGGCTTCTTGTATCCTACGGGCAGCCGAAAAATCTCCATCCTTCATGAAGTTGGCAACTACTTTTGGCATTCCTCCAATGTAATAGTAAGTCCGTAACAATCGTGTCAACTTTTCTTTAAGCGACGTGATGAGAGGCCATTTCTTTTCTTTAATAGCCATTGAAAGACCACTTTCTCCGGCTGCCCATAGATACTCCTCAAAATCCATGGGGAGCACCTCCATAAAGTCAACCTTACCGACAGGGAAAGAGTCGTTGGAATGCATAGCAATCCCCAACAAGGAGCCAGCAGCTACTACTGGTTGTTGGGGCAGTTTTTCTGCGAAATATTTAAGCACTGTGATGCCATGAGGGGCCTCTTGTATTTCATCAAAAAGCAACACTGTGTCAGGAGTAATCTCTACATTCTTCTGTAGGGATATTCTCTCAAGTATTCTTTGCAAATCAAAGTCCTGAATAAACAAATCCTGAAGAGTCTTTTCGTCCTCAAAGTTTATGTATACAAAAGGAAGGCTTTGTTGAGCCACAAAGTCTTTCATTATCCATGTCTTACCTACCTGTCGCGCCCCTTTGATTATTAGAGGTTGACGATTTGGCATATGATACCATTTTAGAATATCTTCCGAAGCCTTGCGTTTCATCTTTCTTATAAGATTAGGAGGTGAATATCCACTGCAAAATTAGTAAAAAGAGGAGATAATCACAAAGTTAGGCCTAAAAATGTGGGATTCATCACAAAGTTAGGCCTAAAAATGTGGGATTCATCACAAAGTTAGGCCTAAAAATGTGATTCGAGGGGTTATTTCAGGTAGCGGCTCTCCAGCTCTTCATAGGCTGGTGAGGCTTTTATGCGGCGTAGCAGAGCGTTGATGGTGTCCTGCGTAGCGGTGTCGTCCTTGCGCATGAGCCACGTCTGAAACTGGGTGAACGACACGTTGGTAGAGATGTCGGCTTGTGGGTAATCACCGATGAGCGACTTTGCTGTACGCTCATTGACCACAGCGAGGGGTATCTCGCCCACAGCCGTCATAATAAACAGCTGCTCAGGACCATAAACGGTGTCTTCTTGGATATAGATGGTGTCGCCGATTTCAGCTGAGAGGTTGCGCAGACGGGTGACTACTGGCGAGTTGGCCATCACCCACACTTGCTTGCCGGCCAAGTCGAGTTGGGTCTGGATAGGGAGCGTGCTGTCGGGCTGGAGCGTCTGAACCAATACCTGACGGTCCAAGAATACCGGCTCGCTGAAGGCGTAGCGCTCCTGATATTCGAGCGTGGAGGGTATGTCGGCCACCACCACGTCGTAGTAACCCTCGTCGAGCCCCGCCATAGCCTCCGAGATGGTCACTACGGGATGGAGCTTCATGGGGCGGCCGCCAAGGGCACGCATCTGATTGATGAGGTCGTAGTTGAAGCCACCGAGGGTGTCGGCGTAGCGATAGAGCGAGAGCGGCGCATAGTCGATGGCCACGTCGATGGTGTCGCCGCCAGAGTGCTCGTAGCTCCGCGGCGCCATAGGATTGGGCTGGCTACACGTGCGCAGCATCACCATCAGCATGATGACGCCCACCAGCGCCGTGATATACATCCATAGCCGCTGCTTCGACGGCCCCTTCAATGTCGGTAGTTTCATAACTTAAAGGTAGACTTTGACCACAAAATTAATGGATTTTTGGCTCATTCTCAAAACCATAAAGAAATTTATTTAAATAGGCTGTGCACTCAACCAAAGGGACTAGAGGCAGTCCGCAAAATATACTTTGCGAAATTGACTATTTTGTTTGGTTTGCAAAATATATTTTGCTACTTTTGCGGTAAACTTCAAAATATGGCAAACTTGAAACTCATAGACCGACCTATCTACCTCAATCATATCATCACCTCAATCAACCGTGGGATGATGATTTTTTTGGTAGGGCAACGCCGAGTGGGTAAAAGTTACCTACTATTGCTCTTTAAACGCTGGCTGGAGGAAAATCGGCCTTCAGCACATGTGCTTTATATCGATAAGGAAAGATTAGGTGCTAAAGAGTTGACCGATGCCGACCAACTCTACGAAAGGGCTACCGATATAGAAGCCTTTCCTATTTGGAGTTTCTAAATTTTTATAATCTTGACGACAGCGACACTAGTCTAAGTATCTACTTAAGAGTGGGAGGACTGCCAGGTCTAAGCGTATTTGGGATAGAAGATGAACGTCATATCCGCGATTATCTGCAAAGCGTGTACAATACTGTGATGATGAAGGATGTAATAGAGCGCCATAGGGTAAGAAACGTGCCCTTCATCAACAATCTTACTGCCTACATCGCCGATAACATAGGGAAAAACTTCTCAGCGAAGAGCATCGCAAAGTTTCTTAAAGCGCGCGATGGTAAGGATGCAGCCTCGGATATAACTATTTCTACTTATCTATCTCATCTAGCGGCGGCTCTAATAATCTCACCTGTCTACCGCTTTGATGTTCATGGTAAGCAGCTTTTGGAGCAAAATTATAAATATTACTTTGCCGACCATGGCTTACGCAATTTTCTGAATGACTTTGATATAAGAGGAAGCATAGAGAAAATTATGGAGAATGTGGTGAGGCATCATTTGCTTGTACAAGATTTTAAAGTGACAGTAGGTCAGCTACGAGCCGGAGAGATTGATTTCGTGGCTAAGCGTGGTGAGCAAAGGATTTACATTCAGGTCACTTACCTGCTGAGTTCGCCCGACGCTATAAAACGTGAATTTGGGAATCTTGCCGAGATAAAAGACAACTATCCGAAATATGTAATCTCAATGGACCCAATAAGTGGCTCTATATCTGAATATCCTGGTATTCACCACCTCCATCTTCGCGAATTCCTCAAGCTCCAGCTCTGAGACACAAAAGAAGTTTCATTTCGTACAATTAGAAGATGGCTCTCAGCAATGGATATTCTAAGGAAGATAGGATAAGGATATCTCCCCGCAAGAAAAATGCGAGATAATCAGCGGAATCTGCTCAAATTAGGGTAGATTCCGCTGATTATCTCAAACATTTTAGTAACTTTACCACTAATCCAATCCTTGCCAACATAAGGAAATTGCGGTGGGGAGAAAAAAATTTATCGTAGGGGGGAATAGGAGCAAGATAAAGTTTTCGACATGAAGATTTGCCTATCTTCGCGGCATAGAATTTAACTCTGTTATCGTAAAACATTATCACTTATGTTGCTTTCCTCCAACTCGAAAATCATATTCTTCTCCCACGATGTGAACATGCGCAACGCCCTCCACATGAGGATGCTGCGCAAGCGTCTTGGCAATGAAGCCTATGCCCTTTGGCTCATGCTTCTCGAAATCTGCGCAAGCCATGAGGATTTTGGCTTCAACCTTGAAGAGGATGCCGAAATCATCTGTTTCGATCTCGACACCGACCGCGCTCACCTCGACCAACTGATTGACTTCTGCCTCACTCAAAAACTCCTCGTCAAGGAGGGAGAGAAAATCTATAGCCCCCAGCTCCGCGAGCACTTCTCAAAAATCCAGGAGCTTCGCCAGAAGAGAAACCTTGGAGGCAAGAAAGGGATGACCTCACGTCGGCCAAAAGCCTCTGATAATAACCCTTCTGATAACTCACCTATAAGTGAAGATAACCATATACAACCTAACAACTTAACAACTGAAAAACCTAACAACTTAACAACTGAACACCCAACAGAAAAAGAAAAGACAGTCATTCGACTGTCATGTGACTGTCAGGCTTTGAAATCAGAATTGCCCATAGCTAACAGGCGTCTAAGCAATGTCGCCCTCATGCCACCAGAAGACATTCCCAAGGCTTCAAGGGATGGCACTCCACCAAACCCTCAATATCCAAAACATCATAAATCTTTTCAAGCGGCAAAAGGTCAAGAGCATGGCTGTTTTGGCTCTATCATCCCAGATAAGTCTAAAGACGCCCACGATATTGACCTTCTTATGGATTTCGAGCCATCAAAACTTGCACGACGTTTATTTTTGTGGTAATTTTGTCGTGAAAATCCCCACAGAATGGCTACGAAAATAAACACGCTGAAACAGAAGTACCCTCCAACTTCCATTTTGCTCGCCTCAACACTGCAAAAGGAGGGTATCTCCCGAGATTCCATACAAGACTATGTGAACTCGGGCTGGCTTGTGCCTTTGGCTAAAGGCATTTATCGTTTCAGTGACGGTCATCCTACCTTGTTTTCAGCACTGTCAGCTTGCCAGTATCAAAAAGGCATGAACTGCCACGTGGGGGCAGCCACAGCGCTGGAACTGCATGGCTTCACCCATTTCGTTACGATGGGCAAACCGTCAGCAATTCTTTTCTTAGCTCGAGACTGTAAATTGTCGAAGTGGCTCCCTGAAACGGAGTGGGATATGAATCTTGTGCAGTGTACTACATCGGTGTTGCCAGATATCGGCTTGATAGAGATCATAACTGGTGAGACTCGCCTTCAGGTGTCCACACCCGAAAGGGCTATAATGGAGTGCCTTTTGCTCAGCCCAAAACAATATGGGCTGATGGATATTTATTATCTGATGGAGATGCTGACTGCACTTCGTCCTTCGTTGGTTGAGGGACTACTGCGTGGCTGCACCTCCGTCAAGGTCAAACGACTTTTCATCTATATGGCCGATAAGGCCCGCCACGCATGGTTTCGTAGGCTCAACCTTGAAGGCATATACATGGGCACAGGCCCCCGTAGCCTTGAAAAGGGAGGAGTGCCTATTGCCAAGTATAAGCTTATAATACCCAAAGAACTGGCTGATTATGAATGAGGTTTACAGAAGAAAGGTAGAACTGCTGCTGCGTATCCTGCCAGTGGTTGCTCGTCAGGAAGTGTTCGCTGTTCACGGGGGAACGGCGATCAACCTGTTCCACTTGAATATGCCTAGACTCTCGGTCGACATTGATTTGACCTATATACGGCTAAAAGGCCGCGATGAGAGTCTAGCAGAGATTTCACAAGCTCTGCTTCGGATACAAGCCGATGCTCAACGTGCAGTGAAAGGTCTACACGTCCAGCCTCGCCTCGAAATATCGAAACTCACTTGTGAGTGGCGAGGCTGTCAGGTGAAAATCGAGGCCAACCAGACCAAACGAGGGCTTGTTGGAGGGGAGCCCCAGTGGCGCCAACTCTGCCCAAAAGGCCGAGAAGTGTTTGGGATAGAACTGGAGGTGCCTGTGGTGCCTGACACACAGCTATTCGGAGGCAAGATTGCGGCAGCATTATCACGCCAGCATCCTCGTGACCTGTTCGACGTGAAGCACATGCCAATAAAAATGGAGGGAGCAAAATTGGGCCTCATATTCAATCTTTTAAGCAGCGACCGTCCAATCTATGAGTCTTTCGCACCCAATTTGGTGAACCAGACAGCGGCGATGGGAAACCAGTTTGCCGGCATGTCGGACCTTCCATTCTCCTATGCTGACTTTGAAGAAACTCGGCGTCAACTGTTAGCCGATGTTCAGGCTGTGATGACTCCCGAGGACAAGAGTTTCCTTGTATCCTTTGAGGAAGGGAATCCCGACTGGACGTTGGGATATGAGGCCCTGGCCCAATACCCTTCCGTAAAATGGAAACTCCTAAACATCAGCCGGCTGAAAGAGAAGAACCCTACTAAACTTCGGAGTGAGGCCGACAAGTTAAGAGACATCTTGAAAATTTAAAAATAATGGAAAAAATAGATACGTGAACTGTCACAATTACGTTAAGGCTCTCAACAGAAAAAGAAAAGACAGTCATTCGACTGTCTTGTGACTGTCAGGCTTTGAAATCAGAATTGCCCATAGCTAACAGGCGTCTAAGCAATGTCGCCCTCATGCCACCAGAAGACATTCCCAAGGCTTCAAGGGATGGCACTCAGCCAGGGTCGCAATATCCAAAACATCATAAATCTTTTCAAGCGGCAGTACCCTCCAACTTCCATTTTGCTCGCCTCAACACTGCAAAAGGAGGGTATCTCCCGAGATTCCATACAAGACTATGTGAACTCGGGCTGGCTTGTGCCATACAGCTTTATGGGAACATTTTTCCTCTCTGCGGTAGCTTTCGCAGTGCAGCGGCCCTCCGCTGCTCTTTAAGCGTCGGCCCACCGACGCGACTTAGGCTCCGTTACACAAAAAACGTTAAAGCTGTGGCGTATTGCCGAGGCGATGGTAATTTCTTTCTTCAAAGGGAGGCTTTCGCCTACGATCATTAACTGAGTATCTGTCATCTCCTTTCTATCAAGGAGCTGTGTCACAAACGAATGGCAAAGCTTCGTTATTAGAACTCCAAGCGAGGTAGGGATTTGATTATGTCAACCGATTGGATGGACACGTTGATAACCGACAATAAGAGCTTGAAGATATACATGGGGTCATTGTGCTCCTTGCTCCAATCGTTAGGGTCGTTCTTGATGTGGCTTGCCTTATCTATGGTAACTGCATAACGCTCCATTATCCATTCGATTGCACTTTTGCCGTTGACCACATACTCATAAGCCTTTTGAGGTATCTTCTCAATGGTGAAGAGCCCATTGTAAACGATGGCTGATTTGTCGGCAACAAGTTTGCCGTGGGTATCACGTACCTTGCGGAATTGCATCTTCTCCACTCGGAACTCTTCATACTTATCACCCTCCTTGGTCTGAATGGGTGTGCTTGATATTAGCACATCAGCATAAGGAGGTACTGTTTCGTAGTTAAGATGGAGGTCGGCAAGCTGCTTGCCAGCGTTATAGAATGCCATGAAATCCTCAACCTTATCAACTATAGGGATTCTCGGCAGTGATTTCTTCAAATCATCGGCAAAGCGATTGCGATAATCCTCACTGTGCAAGATTCCGTATACATAGTAGAAGATATGCTCCTTGGTGATAGCCTTGCTGCCACCAAATCTTTTGCGAACCTCCTTTAGAATCCAATCCGTGACACCATCACGACGGATGTACTTGCCATTGGTTGACCCATCATCAAAGAGATTGTATTGTTGATGTGGGTTTTCTTCATAGTAGTACATGGGGAAACACTGACAGCCTGCTTCAAGAACATTTAGGTCAATTATCATATTTGAAATAAAGCATGAGAATGGTTTATGAGCACCAAGTCCAGGAACACAAATTACCAAATTCTCCATACCCTCCATAGGAAAGAGTTTCGGTATCTGATACATCATCTCGTTCAAAGGTCGATACAGAGCAAGATATTCAGTTACAAAAGGTCGATAGGTTGCCTCTACATACCGTACCTCATCCTTGTTATATTCTTTTCTTAATTGAACATCATGTAATGTTGCACGTGTCCAACTAAATTTCGTACTGTCGCGTGTTACATCCTCTATTTTTCCTTTAACCAAATCCTCTCTTTGGGCATTATAAAACTCTATAGAATCTTCTATATTGTTTTTCAATTGAGGCTTTGAGAAATTGTAACACCATGTGTCACGTTGTGTTTTAAGACCACAAGAATAGTAAGGATAGAACCATGTTTGTTCATTCTTCTTATCGTCTTTGTCACCAATAATTACTAAGGTTTCAAATGTATCTCCACGTTGGTTAATCCAATCGTTCTTCTGATTTGGGTGTATGATTTCCCATTCCATCTTCTTGGATGCAATGCTACGGAAATCCTTGATTATCTTTAATTTCTGTTCACGTGAGAGATAATCACCTATGTCATGGTAATATATCTGTGCCTTACCCTTATGGTTGGGATTCTTTACAAGGAAAGTGATTGCAATTGGGGTGCGCGAGCCTTGGTCAAAGATACATCCAGCCTCTTTCCTACGTAATTCTCCACTTGTGCGAGCATTACCTCGGAGATTGAACACATAGATGCTTGAGAACTCTTCCTCCAAGCATTTTCTCATGCCATCTTGAGCACTACCATCAAGCCATGTAGCATTAGAGATAAAGGCAACAATACCTCCATCCTTGAATGATGCAATACGGTCACTTGCCCATCGGAATGCCTTTATGTAACTATCATATAAGGAATTACGATTCGCCGCACTGGTATTTGCCGCATAGGTGTCAGAAATCCTTTGGTCTAATCCTTTGTATCTCATATTCTGAGCATTGTCATTAGCCGCTTTCTGTCCAATTGAATACGGAGGATTGCCAATAATTACTCGGATGGGAGCTTCCTTCTGTAGTTCAAGGGTTTCGTTGTTGTTTTGGAAGAACTCTGTGAAGAAGGCTGGGCTGTCATTGTCCTCAGTCATTTGGAATGTGTCGGCAAGGCAGATTCCGTCATAATTGAGATACTGCTCACGCTTGGTGATGTCATGGAACACTGATTCAATGTTGACATCGGCGATATAGTAAGCCAAGAGCACAATCTCATTGCAATGGATTTCGTTGAGGTACTTGCGCTCCATATCCTCCTTGCGAATCAAGCCCGACTGAAGCAATCGAGTGATGAATGTGCCAGTGCCTACGAATGGATCAAGGATATGCACATTCTCTTCGGTCAGAGAGGTGTTGAACTCTTTCTTCAACAAATGGTCAACCGAATGTAGGATAAAGTCAACACACTCAATGGGGGTATAGACAATGCCAAGTTTTTCCACTGTCAGGGGGAAGGCGCCCTTGAAGAATTTCTCATAGAGATTCTTTATTACGGTCTGTCTACCTTCAAGATTGTCTATCTCGCTGACATTCATCTTCACCGACTCATAAAACTTCCGAAGAATATCAGTGTCCTTAGTCATGCCCTCAGCCTCCATTAGATCAAGCATCTTTTGCATCGAACGGCTCACCGAATTGTTTTCTACAAATCTATAATCTGCAAACAGAGCTTCAAACACTGGCCGGGTAATCATATGCTGGGCAAGCATCTCAATAGCTTGCGCCTCGTCAACCGAAGGATTCAAGTCGTGTTGGAGGCTCTTTAAAAACGCTTCAAATTCTTGTCTGTGAGTAGTGCCAGTTTTTACCAAGCGAGTCATACGTTCTATAAGGCGTTGAGCCACTATGCCTACTTGGGTAGCCCAATTCTCCCAATATAGGCGGTCGCCGCATTTCTCCACCAACTTGGCATAAATCGCATTCTGCATCTCACCAAATCGGAGGTTGAGTTGGCGCTCCACCTCTTCATTCTCAATCTTCTTTGCCTCAATCTCCTCTTGGCTGCCATTGAGGGCGCTGGCGCCGATTTTGAAGCCAGCCTTGCCAACAGTCACCTTGGTGCTTTTCTTCTTGTTGAGGGCAATCTGATTGACCTTGGCATTGAAATTATCATCATGGGAGCGGAGGGCATTGAGAATCTGCCAAACCACATCAAAGAGCTTGTTGTTGTTCAACGCATCCTCTGGCTTTACATCAGACGGAACTACGATGGGGATAATGATGTAGCCGTATTTCTTCTCATTTACAGTGCCTTTGCCGAATGAGCGCATTACGCGACCAACGGATTGAACCACATCTACTTGCGAGTTGCGAGCCGACAAGAACAACACCGCATCGAGCGATGGCACGTCAATACCCTCGGAAAGACAACGAACATTGGAAACCACCTTGCACTCATTGGGATTCTCGGATTCCTCCTTGAGCCATGACATTATCTGTTCCCTTTGGGGAGCATCCATAGTGCCATCAATATGGCGCGTGGTAACTGTCACCACTCGCTTCTGCTGTTCTGCATCCAATGATTCCTTATACATTTCAGAAATCTTGGGGAACACGGCAGCAACGTTCTTTGAAGAGCCAGGAACATCGCTCGCGCCTATGCAATTGCAGAATGCCACTGCTCGGTGCATGATTGATGGGTCGGTTTGCCAAGTGACGCCATCATCGCCTTGAATGACCTTGGACAAGCCATTGATAACTCCAATCAGCTTGGTGGTATCGTCAAAGTTCAATTCCTTGTGTTCAGTGTCCTTAACTTTGTCAAGGATGGTTTGGGGCAAATCCTCTTCATTCACTGTGAGCACCAACACCTTGTAGTCAGTGAGCAGGCCTTGTTGGACGGCAGCTGAGAATCCTATCCTATAGAACTCATCGCCATAGATTGATTCATCATCCATGGAACAGAGAATGCAGTTTTTTTGGCTTGCCTTAATCTTTGCCGATTCGCCATATAGGCGTGGGGTAGCGGTCATATAAAGTCTGCGGGCACCCTTGATGTAATCGTTATCGTGTACCTTGGTGAACTCGCTTTCATCCTTATCGGATAGCTTAACTCCAGTGGTGCGGTGAGCCTCGTCGCACACTATCATGTCGAATTCCCCATACTCGCCATTGGTTGCCTTTAGAACGGCTTGTTGGGCTTCCTTTACTGCCTCAATGGATTGGTAGGTTGAGAACACCACCGTCAAACCATCATGGTTTCTGTATTGAAGGATTTGTTTCTTTACCGTGGTGGGATTGGTTGAGGCTGGGAGCGCCAAATCAACAATATCATCCTCGGTATCGTCAAAATCATTGGATTTTTTCTTCCTTGTCACCTTTGAATCAGAGCATACGCATACAGCCTTGATGTCGGTCTTTGCATCAGCTGCCCAACTGTTGAGGGCTTGCCCCAACAGTGCGATTGACGGCACAAGGAAGAGAACCAATCCCTTGTTGCCAAGAAGATTCTCTACAAGTCGGAGGGATGTGAATGTCTTGCCCGTGCCGCAAGCCATGATTAGTTTGCCTCGATCGTTGCCCTCTTGCTCATAGTGCTTGTATGCTGATGAGATTGCATCCAATTGGTGCTTGAAGAGTTGTTTTCCCTCTTGACGGGCGGCAACACCCTCATGGTTGTTGTAAAGTTTTTCCCAATCCACCGATGAACTCTCCAAGTCAAAGAGGTTGATACGGTGCAATGGAGGGTCTTGATTCTTAATAGCCTCCTCGGCATTAGCGCCCCAATTGTTGGTGGTGCTAACCCAAAACCTATCAGAAAACTTGGTTGTCTGATAGGTGAATGGGTCGGTGAATGTCTTAGAGGATGTTGAAAGGAAAGAATCAACGGCGGGCTTATCGATGGTCGCATCTTCGGCATAGCATTTGCATTGGATAGCCCAATAATCTCCCATGTCGGTCTTGGCCACAAGGTCGATACCTATGTCTTTGCCGCCAAAGTCTTTCTTGGCTGGGAACTCTTCCCACAACCATACATCCGTTAGGTTGGAATAGCGTGGGTGGGTCTTGAACCAATTCTTTATGATTCTTTCAAAACGTGTGCCCTTGTCTTTCTCGGTGAAAGATGTTGAGCGGAATATGCTGAGAATGTCTTTGAATGTCATATCTTTGGTTATTATCGCTCTAAGTGGCACTGGTGGGTCTTGAAGGGGCGGTCGTAGCTGAGTCCTCAAGGGCTTTGATAACCTCAAGGTTAGGAATACGGCAGGTGCGTGTCACGGGATTATAGGATAAATATCCAAGGTGGATAAGAACTGTCAAGACATCGTCCTTCGACTTGATAATGTTGATATCGTTGCCAAAACGCACGTATCTCACAGGACGGCTTTCCCCTGCGAGCATGGCGATGATGTCGTCCTTTAGTCCCTGGAAATTCATCTGAATGTAAGTGGCCACTCGGTCAAAGGCCCCCGTGGCACTCCAATAATTGCTACACACCCCATTCCTAAGGGCAAGCATCACCGAGTTGGGGTTGAACATCGACGGCTCCGTGCCTATGCTATAGCCGTCGTACCAACGCTCCATCTCTTCAAAGGAGAATCCCCTCTGATCGCAGAGAGCCTTCACTTCCTTAGCCGTGAAACCGAAGTGAGGGGCCAATCTACCTGGAGCTGTCATTGTGTACTCGCAGAAGTTGTTGAGAGCCGACTCGGTGTTGTATTTCTTGATAGGAAGGATGCCGGTAATATAAGCTCCTGCGAAGACACGGCTTGTATTTACTCCCTTAAATAGACGCCGTAGCCAGTTGACGTAGCGGTCCATAACTGACTCATCGGCAAATTCACGGCAGATGGCGTCCCATTCGTCAATAACCATAACAAACTCTTCGCCCTTTTCAGTAGCGATACTCAAGAGGAGGTCCATTAAGTCATCTCTGGGCTCCAGCTCCACCTCGGGAAATACCCTCCTTACATCCTCCATGATGTCGGCCTGTATCTTCTCTATTATTTCAGGGTCGTGGCCATATTTGGAGATAAGGTCAGACATTGAGAGGAAGATCACTCGATACCGATTGAGGTGGTGTTGAAAAGAGGGGTCGCTCTCCACGGCAAGACCACGGAAGAGCTCACGCGAAGAGCACGACTTGTCGTAGTAGGCACAGAGCATCGAGGCTGCCATCGACTTGCCAAAGCGGCGGCAGCGAGTGACGCAACTCATTCTAGCTTGAGTCCTCAAAGTGGAGTTGATGGCAGGGATGAGTTTCGTCTTGTCTACATACGTATCGGCAACAGCGTCGCTGAAGTCCTTGTTGCCTATATCAATAAATCTTCCCATAGTGGTCGTTTTCTTGATTATACGGCAAAAATAAATTATTTATTCCAAAAATCCAATAGGGGTTGTTCTGGAATGTGGCTATTTGAAAGAATCCCTACGGGATCCAGGAGTGGGGGTGCGGCAATCATGGCTATTTGAAAGAATCCCGCTGGGATTCATTGGGTGTGGGGCGGCATCCGTGGCTATTTGGAAGAATCCCGAAGGGATTCTGAGGAGGCGGGGGGACTTAGTCGGAGAAGTCGATGGAGAGGCCGATTTGGAAGCGGCGGGGGTTCATGGGATAGTGAGGGAGGGCGAAGTAGTTTTTGTCGCCCATGCCCTGGTTGACGTGGGAGAAGAGCACGTAGAAACGGGTCTTGCTCAGCTTCATGTTGGCGTAGACGTTCATGAAGGGATAATTGCCCACCTCGGTGGTGCGCTGGTTGTAGAAGCTCATCGTGGCTGGCTGATAGCCGGGAGCGTAATAGCGGGTATAGTAGTCGCAGTCGACGCCAAACTGCACGTCGAGCACCCCGGCCACCTTGAAGAGCAAGAAGAGATTGGAGTAGACGGCGAGTTTGGGCAGTGGGATGACGGCATCGTCGCTCGAGGTCTGGTAGGTCAACGTGTTGTTCCAGTGGAGGACGCCAGCGCGCAGGTTTTGACGCAGCGTGGCGCTAAACACCTGCACATTGCCCCCCTTCTGCACTGGGGTGCAGTCAGGGCCAAAGTAGATATAGTTTTGGAGGTTCTCCACGCCCACGTTGAGATATGTCTTGGTCCAGGGAAGCGTCAACTCGCCGCCAAGACGCAGACGACGCACCTTGCCAAAGTCGTTTTGCCAGATGAAGTGGTTGGAGACATATTCCTTGGTGAGGAAGGGAGCTTCTTCGTTGGAGAACGTGCCATACCAAGTGAAGTCGATGGAGTCGCCCAGCAACGGGAGGCGCGTCATCACCTTGCCATCAACCCTCACATCGGCTGCTACAGGGCCTGCGATACCTATCTGGCCCGTGATGTCGTAGCGCAAGAGGGTGCCGCGCTGCTTGGTGAGCTGCGCGCCTACCCACACAAGGTTTTGCGACGTCTTGTGGGCGAGCTTTTGCTCCAGAGGATAGGGCGTAAGGTCCTCGGGGCGGTCAGCGCCCGAGATGGGGATGGAGTCGACGGGCTGGGTGTAGCGCCGTAGTTGATGGGTGATATAAGCAGCGAGGCCTGCCTTGGCATACTTATGGAAGCCCTCGAGCAGCGAGATGCCGAAGGTGTTGGTCAGGGTGGAGTATTCCGAGGAGTCGTCGGTGCCAGTAGCGCTCAGATAATGATTCTCCCAAAACTCCGCGCCCTCGGACGCCGAGGTATTGAGAAACTTATGCTTGGAGTCGATATAGTTGAGCGTCCAGATGAAGCTCGACACTGGGATATACGTGTAATGGGGCAAAGTGTCGCCAGGGATGGAGTCGCTCGGCGGCTCCTCATGCCAATAACCCACCTTGTAGCGCTGGTTGAGATAAAACTCCTCGCCGCGCAGACGATTGTGAGCCGCCGTGAGGCGCGTGGGTATCGACTTGGGATTAATGGTGGGGGTACCCCCTTGCAGCACTGCAGGATTGGTGATATAAAGGTCGTCGGTAATACCACCATTCTCCTTGTTGAGGCTGTTGTAGTGGTTGAAAAACGTCTGCATCTCGTAGCGGTCGCCCATATACGAGCCCGAGAGGCCCCACGTGAGATTTTTCACCGCCTGATACTCATAGCTGCCCTTGGAGTAGAGATAGTCGAGCATCGCCCCTATCTGGGCGCGGGCGTTGAAGTTGCCCGAAAAGTCGGCCTGCAGTCGGCTCTGCTCGTTGTCGCGGCCCCCGGAGGTGTTGTAGCTCATGAGGGTCATCGGGATGCCAGTGTTGTAGAACTTATGCTGACCCAACTGAGGCAACCATGCCCGGAGAGCATCGCGGAAGAAAAAGTCGCTCATAGGTTTGCGCTCAAAGAAGAGCATGTTAAGGCCCTCGGCCCCCAGATTGCCTGTGGAAGCATAGGCATTTGACACCTGCGACGGTATCGACTGACGATAATAATTATATAGCAGAGTGTCGATAGTGGCCGCTTCGTGAAGGCCCAGAGGCTCCAGCAACTCCCAGGCAGTGGAGGGAACCACGTAGTCCTTCTTCTTGGACGAACGTGTGGATTCATCGTCGGTAGCCGACGAAGGAGCGCCACTTGGCCGCTCTCCCATACTGCGCCCCGATGGACGTGTCTGAGCCGTGGCCACCATCAGAGTGGCCACCAACAAGAGGGAGGAGCAAAGGAGACGGAAGATGAAGATATGTGAAGAACGTGGTGTCATTACGCGTGCAAAGTTAGCTATTACTTTCTTTTCCCACAAATTTAGGCCTCGGGAAGAGCCTCTCAGGTAGGCACAAAAAAAAATTACTCGTCATCACGACGAATAATCTTCTTACCTTAAATCTAATACCATGAAAAACTGATGCAAAGGTAAGGACAATATTTTAAAACCATGCTATAAAACATAAAAAATTTCGTCAGTTTAACCTCTTTTAACCTTTACTCCTTTGACGGCCCAAAAATTACACACATTTTCACACATCCCACCTCTCCCAAAGCTTCCGGAGGGCAATAATCGCCCGCCGGGCTACGTTATCCTTATTGTATGAGACCACGTCAATATCACACCCACATAGTACGCACCATAGCCCTGGGGCTCACCATAGTCTTTGCGGCCATCTTCCCGACGGCGACGGAGGCGCAGCGGCGACTCAACGACCGCGTCCTCAACCGCCCATACGCCGATGGGCGCCCTTGGCACCTCGGCTTCTCGGTGGGCTTGAACACTATGGACCTACGCTTCGTGCACAACGGATTTGTCACAGCCGACGGTGAAACATGGTTTATGGACCAGCCCGACTTCTCGCCAGGCTTTTGTGTCAACGGCCTCATCGACTTTCGCCTCAACAACTACCTAAACCTGCGTTTCTCTCCCGGCATGTACTTTGGCAGCCGCAAGGTGAAGATGGTGGATACCACCCTGGGGGGAGAGACGAGCCAAAACGTGAAGTCGACCTTTGTGGTGTTGCCGCTCGACCTGAAGTATTCAGCGCTGCGATTTCGCAATCTGCGGCCCTATCTGGTGGGTGGCGTGATGCCAGCCTTTGACGTGGCCAAGGGTGGACGCGACTTCCTGAAGCTGCAGAAGAGCGACGTATACCTGACCGTGGGGTTTGGCTGCGACTTCTACCTCCCCTTCTTCAAACTATGCCCGGAGCTGAAGTTTTGCTTCGGGCTGCGCGACGTGATATGCCACGACCGTCCCGACCTTGAAGACGACGCCCAGACTCTCAAGATCACCCAATCGCTCACCAAGGCCGTCTCGCAGATGGTAGTCTTAACCTTCTACTTCGAATGACACGCCGCCTTGCCTCCCTACTCCACCGCTACGGGCTTAGCCTCGTGATGCTGGCCATTGCCGCGCCATCGATGATGGGCCAGGTAGACGCTCAGTTGTCGCAATACTATGAGGTGCCAGCCTACTACAACCCTGGGGCCGTGGGTCTCACCGACCTGCTGCGCATACGCGCAGGCTCGCGCCTGCAATGGGTGGGTATCGACAACGCTCCAAAGACCTTTCTGGGCGTGGCCGACATGCCCATAGCCATCAGCCGCTTCAAGATAGGAGTGGGCGTGGTGGTAGAGCAAGAGAGCATGGGCCTCTATGACAATCTGACGGCAGGCCTCCAGCTGGGATGGAAACTGAAACTCCTGGGGGGCGAACTGACCCCTGCTCTCCGCATAGGCATCCTCAACGAAGGCTTTAAGGGAAGCAAGGTGTATCTCCCCGGCGACAGCGACGACGAGACCTCCTCATCCACCGACGAAGCCATCCCCACCACCGACGTGAGCGGCACGGCATTGGACTTGGGGCTGGGAGTGTTTTTCACCCATAAGAAAGGATGGTGGGCTGGCATATCGTGCACGCATCTCAACGGGCCCTCTATAAAGTTTCAGAGCGAAAGCGGAGGCACTGTGAGCGGGGGCACCGACGAGAATGGCGAGGCTAAATACTATACCTTCAAGGCCGACCCCACGCTCTATTTCATGGCGGGAGGCAATATTCCTTGGAAAAATACGTTATTTGAAGTGATGCCATCCTTGATGGCAAAGACTACATTTACGTTTACACGCGTAGAGCTCAACTGCCGACTCAGGTACAACAAATTTTTGACCGCGGGCGTGGGTTATCGCTTTGACGACGCCGTGATAGTGACCCTCGGGGCCGAATATCGTGGCTTCTTTCTTGGCTATAGCTACGACTATCCCACCACCGATATCGCCAAGGCCAGCAGCGGTAGCCACGAAATATACGCTGGCTACAGCATGAAGATCAACTTTGGCGAGAAAAACAACCATAAGCATAAGAGCATACGCATAATGTGAACCAATCAACCACCACTACACACAGACAAGATACAATGCAGTGCAGCAAGACAATGAAGAAATATCTCAACCTGGCGGGGAGCTCACTGATGGCTCTCGCGCTGCTCTCTTCGTGTGCCTCGGGTAGCTACAGCAGCGCCAACGGCGGCGAAGTGACAGGTGTCCCCGCCCCTACTTGGTCAGAACCTACGCCTTATGGCATGGTGCTCGTGTCAAGAGGGAGCATCAAGGCTGGTCCACAAGAGGCCGACAGTCTCTGGGGCCTCAGAGCCGACGCTCGTGGAGTGTCGGTGGATGCCTTCTGGATGGACGAGACGGAGGTCACCAACGCGAAATACAAACAGTTTGTGTTCTGGGTGCGCGACAGCATCATCCGCGAACGTCTGGCCGACCCAGCCTATGGCGGCAACGAAGAATATAAGATAGAGGAAGACCGCGAGGGCAACCCCATCACGCCACGCCTCAACTGGAGCAAAGCCATACCTTGGCGCAACCCCGACGAGGATGAGCAGAGGGCCATCGAGAGCGTGTATCGCACCAACCCCATCACCGGCGCCCGCGAACTCGACCACGAGCAGCTCAACTATCGCTACGAGATCTACAATCACACCGAGGCCGCCAAGCGCAAAAACCGCGTGAACCGCGAGCGTCGCGACTACAACACCGACCGCCCTACCCCCACCGACGACCCCATGATCTCGAAAGACACTGCATACATCGACGACAACGGTGTGATCCAGCGCCGCACAATCACCCGCCGACTGACGGGCGACTACGACTTTGTCAACACATATATAGTAAACGTGTATCCCGACACGACGGCATGGATCAACGACTTTGACAACGCCTACAACGAGCCTTACATGCGCATGTATTTCTCACACGGCGGCTACAACGACTATCCAGTGGTGGGCGTAAGCTGGGAGCAGGCCAACGCCTACTGCAACTGGCGCACCGACTTCCTGCGCCGCTCCATAGGGCGCGAGGGCGTCTACATTGAGCCTTATCGCTTGCCCACAGAGGCCGAGTGGGAATTTGCAGCCCGCGCCGGTGTGAGCGACAACAAGTATCCTTGGGAAGGCGACCTGCCACTGACCGAGGAAAAAGGTTGCTTCTACGCCAACTTCAAGCCTCAGGAAGGCAACTATGTGCAAGACGGCCATGTGATTACGGCAAAAGTGGGGACCTACTCCCCCAACGACTTTGGTCTTTACGACATGGCAGGCAACGTCAGCGAATGGACCTCCACGGCCTTTACCGAAAGTGTCTCCACCCTGACCAGCGACCTCAATCCTGAATATCGCTACGATGCCGCAATGGAGGATCCCTATAAGATGAAGCGCAAGATAGTGCGCGGCGGCTCCTGGAAGGACGTGGCTCACAACATACGCTCCGACCTCCGCATGTGGGAATATCAAAACGAACAGCGCTCCTACATAGGATTTCGCTGTGTGCGCTCACAGATAGGCTTTGCTCGCGGCCAAAAGGCTAAAAAGTAAGCTCGCTCTCACTCGACAACCAACCTCATTCTCCCATATTAAGCCTTGACAACCAAGATGACTAAGACTAAGATTAAGAAATATAAAAACATAGTTGAGGAGTTTCTCTCAGGCGAGAGCGGTCAACGTTTCTTCAACTTTGCCTACAGTATTGGCGCCGCTATCGTGATCTGGGGCGCACTCTTCAAAATCCTACACCTCCCCGGCGGCAACACCCTCCTTTCGATAGGTATGGGCACGGAGGTGTTGATGTTTATCCTCACGGCCTTTGACCGTCCCAATCGCGACTATCACTGGGAGGAAGTGTTCCCACAGCTGCGCAACAACGGCGAGAAGACCGAGGAAACTCCTGAGACCGAGGCCTCTAAGACTGAAGCTCATGGCGGAGTGGTGATTATCGGCGGCCAGCCAGTGGCTGCTGGCACTCCCCCCGTGGCTCCGCCCAAAGCCGAAGGCGCGGGAGTGACGATAGAAGGCACCACCTCCGACTACATAGCCTCGATGGAAAGCATCGCCGACCAGATGCGTCAGCTGAGCGAGACCACCGCGGCTCTCAACCGTGTGAGCCAGACGCTGCTCGACAGCTACAACGCCGTGAGCCAGAACAGCGACGAGATCAATCGCGACTCGGCCGGCTACGTGGAACAGATGCGTACGCTCAACCGCAATATCTCGGGCCTCAACACCATCTACGAGATACACCTGCGCAGCATATCGTCGCAACTCGACGCCATAGAGAGCGTCAACCGCGGCATCAAGGATATGCGCGACATGTGGGAGAAGAGCTCGGAGCGCAGCGCACGCTACTGTGAAGAGACCGAAAAGATGGCTTACTACATGCAGCAGATCAACCAAGTGTATGACAATATGCTACGCGCCATGACCCTCAACGCCACGATGATGGGTCATCAGCCTTCGACACCCGTAGCTCCTGCCACCACTCCTGCTCAACCTCAACCCCAGAATAACTGATGGCACAGACAGGAACACGCATGTCGCCTCGCCAAAAGATGATCAACCTCATGTATATCGTCTTGACGGCTATGCTTGCGCTCAACGTCTCGAGCGATGTGCTCGACGGCTTCACGCAGGTGGAGGACGGCTTGCAGAAATCAAATGTCAACGTGAGCCGTAGCAACGACGCTGTCTTTGCCACCCTCGCTGCAGCCGCTGAGCAAAACCCCGAGAAGGCAGGGCACTGGCATCAGAAGGCACAGGTGGTGCGCGACGACTCGCAGCAGCTCATCAATATGATCGACTCCCTTAAATGGGAAATCGTGGTGCAAGCCGATGGCAAGAATGCACGTCCCGGGGTGATTGACAACCGCGAAGACACCGAGGCCGCCTCAGTGGTGATGCTCAATCCCGTGACCAACCACGGCCAACAGCTACGCCAAGAGCTCGACCGCTATCGCGCCTTCGTGGCCCCGATGGTGACCGACAGCACCAAGCGTAGCAGCATTTATGCCGCCTTGACCACCGAGCCCTTTCAGCGCAAAGGCATGACGGGGCAGTCGTGGGAGGAATCGAAGTTTGAGAATCAGCCTGTGGTGGCTGCCATCACCCTGCTCACCAAGCTGCAAAATGACATACGCTACGCCGAGGGTGAGGCCCTCAACTCGCTGCTGAGCAATGTCGACGCTGGCGACGTGCGCGTCAACGAAATCAACGCATTTGTTATCCCCCAATCGCGCTACGTGATGCGTGGCGGACAATATACAGCCAACATCGTGCTTGCAGCCGTAGATACCACGGCGCGCCCCTCGATCTTTATCGGCGACAAGCAGCTGCCCGACAACAACGGCATCTATCAGATTACGACCACCAGCAGTGGCACTTACGACTATTCGGGTCATCTGGAAGTGACTCACGGCGATGGCACAGTGACGCGCCATCCCTTCTCGTCGAGCTACGTGGTGATGGACCCCGCAGCCACCGTCTCGGCCACGATGATGAATGTGCTCTACGCTGGCATCGACAATCCTATCAGCATATCGGTGCCTGGAGTGCCTCAGCAGTCGGTATCGGCCACGATGACCAATGGCTCGCTGACACGCCAAGGCGATGGATGGGTGGCACGTCCGGGCAAGCCGGGCGACGAAGCCGTAATAGCCGTCAGCGCCACAATAGATGGACGTCCTCAGCAGGTGAGCAGCTACACCTTCCGTGTGCGCCGTCTGCCCGACCCCACTCCATATCTGGCCTTAGGGTCAGGCCAAGGCGACCGCTACAAGGGAGGGAAACCCATCACTAAAGCCCAGCTCCTCGACACCAAGAGCCTTAGCGCAGCTATCGACGACGACATGCTCGACATCGACTTCAAGGTGCTGGGCTTTGAGACTGTCATCTTTGACGCCATGGGCAACGCTATCCCCGAGGTGTCGGACGGAGCCAACTTCTCGTCGCGTCAGCAGGCATCGTTTAAGCGACTGTCAAGAGGCAAGCGATTCTACATCTCGCGCATCCGAGCCATGGGTCCCGACAATGTGGAACGCACACTGAGCCCAATGGAAGTAATCGTCAACTAACACGTCAACCCCACTCGATATGAAACAGCCATTAGCTATAATGATATTAGGATTAGCGGCCCTCACCGCTACTCCACTCTTGGCACAAACCCAACAAGAGGCGTCGAGCAGCTCGGCCGTTGCACGCCGCACCGACAAGAAAGCCGACACCACGCAGGGCGGACAGGAGGTGACCTCACGCCTGCAACAGCGCACCGAGGTCTCCACTACCGACGACTCAGAACTGGCGTGGATGAGAGTGGTGTATCGTCAGCTCGATCTCACCAAGCCCAGCAATGCTGCCCTTTATTTCCCCGAGGAGCCTATCGACGGGCAAGAAAGCCTAATACGCATCATCATGCGCCTGGTGGCCGACGGACAGCTCCCAGTATATGAATATCTTGACGGGCGCGAAGCCTTTACCGAAGCCTACCTCGTCAACGTGCGCGACATGCTCGACCGCTTCCACGTGTACTACACCGAGGCCAAAGGCTCCACGGAGAAAAATCCACGCTTTGTAATCGAAGAGGCCGACGTGCCTGCTAGCGAAGTGCTGTCGTATTACATCATCGAGCGCTGGGAATTTGACCGGAGGAATGGGCGCACCCGTAGCCGCATAGAGGCCCTCTGCCCTGTGCTACATCGCAGCGAAGAGTTTGGCTACGAGGCTGTCAGGTATCCCATGTTCTGGGTGAAATATAGCGACCTGCGACCCTACTTGATGAACCAATCCATCTTTGTGGACGACAACAACAACCTGGCCACATCGACCTACGACGACTACTTCAACCTCTCGCTCTACGACGGCGAGATATATAAGACCCGCAACCTGCGCAATCGCACCCTGGCACAAGACTTCCCCGACCCCGACGAGCGGCGACAGGCCAGCGATAGCATCCATCAACGCCTGACGTCGTTTGACCAAAACCTATGGGTGCCCTCGCTCGAAGAACTTGCCCAGCGACGCGAGGCAGCCGAAGCCCTCTCGGCAGGAAACGACTCAACAGCAGTGGCCACAGCCGACACCAAGAGCAAACGCTCCGTCAGCAAGCGTGGCTCTTCATCCTCTGACGACTCTTCGAAGAAAGAGAAGAAGGTGAAAAAGCCCAAGTCGTCGAGCAGTGGCAACTCGGGGACAGCCGTAAGGTCGGTGCGAAATCGCAAACGATGATACTAAACAAACCGATATCGATTCACGTTAACAAGTCGTGGCCGATATCGGTTTTTTTGACTTTTGACTTTTGACTTTTGACTCTTGACTTTTGACTCTTGACTTTTGACTTTTGACTTAAATGATAGAATCTCATCCCTTCCCGCCTTTCGTGCCTGATCATGCACGGCTATTGATCATGGGCACCTTCCCTCCCCAGCCATCACGCTGGAGCATGGAGTTTTACTACCCAAATCAGATCAACGACTTCTGGAGAATCATGGGGATAGTGTTTTACGACAATCGCGACCGCTTCTATGATGAAGCTACTAAGCAGTTTAGGCTTAAGGATATCAAGGATTTCTTGATCGAACGCGGGATAGCCATGAGCGACACGGGCGCCAAGGTGCGTCGTCTGAAGGACAATGCCTCCGACAAGTGGCTGGAGATAGTAGAGCCTGTAGATCTTGAAAGCCTCCTGAAGATGATGCCCGACTGCCACGCTCTAGCCACTACCGGCGAGAAGGCAGCCAGCATCCTGGCCGAACTCACCTCGACTCCACTCCCGCGTATGGGCGAGATGATATCTACGCAGTATGCCCCACTGGGAGGACGCGAGCTCAAGATATTCCGTATGCCCTCCTCGTCGCGTGCCTATCCATTGGCTCTTGATAAGAAAGCAGCCATCTATGCCGACATGATGAAGACTCTCCATCTGCTTTGATTTCAACGATGAAGAGCAGAGCGATGACGTTAAATAATAGTGAGGACACGCAAAGTGTTGGGAAAATTCATTAATTGGTTGTAATTTTGCAGCATGGTTTTCGACTTTATCACCTTGTCAATTATCGATGCTTCTACACTATTTCAATGGGTGGTAGACAATGCCAGCTATTGGCTGGTGTTTATCCTCATGGTAGTGGAGAGTTCATTTATACCCTTCCCCAGCGAGGTAGTGGTGCCACCAGCTGCCTACTTGGCATGTACCAACGACGACCTCAACGTGGTTGGTGTAACCCTTGTGGCCACCGCTGGAGCCATTGTGGGGGCACTCATCAATTATTACCTCTCGCTATGGATAGGGCGCCCGATAGTCTACAAATTTGCCAATTCGCGCCTGGGCCACGCTCTACTCATCAACGAGGAGAAGGTGGAAAACGCCGAGCGCTACTTTGACCGCCACGGAGCCATCTCCACCTTCATAGGACGATTGATCCCTGCCGTGCGCCAACTCATATCCATTCCCGCTGGGCTGGCACGAATGAACATCTGGATGTTTATACTCTTTACTGGCCTTGGTGCGCTGGTATGGAACTCGGTGCTTGCCGCCCTGGGCTACTGGCTGGGCAAAACGGTGCCTTTGGCCGACCTCTTCACAGCGGTAGAGCAGTATAACGACTACCTTACCTATGCCGGCTTAGCAATAGGCGCGGTATGTGTATGCATCATAGCTTACAACGCTTTTCGTCCCCGCAAACAGACTATATGACCAAGATATCCCCATCGCTACTCTCGGCCGACTTTGGCAACCTTTATAAGGCCATCGACATGCTCAACTCATCGGCAGCATCCATGATTCATATCGACATCATGGATGGTGTGTTTGTGCCCAACATTTCCTTAGGGTTTCCAGTGATGAAGGCTGTGTCAAAGCGCGCGAAACTCCCGCTCGATGTCCACATGATGATTGTCAACCCTCACAACTACATCAACCAGGTGAGAGACGCTGGGGGTGCTATCATGAATGTGCATATAGAGGCCTGTACCCACCTGCATCGCACCGTGCAGGCCATAAAGGCTGCAGGGATGAAAGCTGGAGTGACTCTCAATCCGGCCACCCCTATCGTGATGCTCGAAGATATCATAGGAGATATCGACTTGGTGCTACTCATGAGCGTCAATCCAGGATATGGCGGTCAGCAATTCATACCCTCGGTGCTGCCAAAGCTCACCCGGCTTAGAGAACTCTGTGCCTCCACGGGATATCACCCCATGATAGAAATCGATGGAGGAGTGAATCTTCTCACGGGCCAAGAGCTCGTCAAGGCCGGGGCAGAGGTGCTCGTGGCTGGCAACTACGTATTCAGCGCCCCCGACCCACGCGAAGCCATCGCCAGCCTCGCCGCTCTCTGACCCCTCTCTCTATCTCTCTATCCCTCTATCTCTCTATCCCTCTATTTAATCTGTCTATCGCCTCTCATTACTCACAGTGGATACTTTTGAACTCTCAGCTGACGGCTATGACCCCAGCTACTTAACTCAACGCCGACGCTCGGGCAGCGTCCTTATGCCCGAAGATGGTCAAGACCCGATTGAGGAAGAACCCTCAGCCGGGGGCAGTCCTCTTATCGACGCCGATATACCAGCGCCCACTCCTAACACTCGGCAGCGGCAACGCCAACAGCCACAACGAGCTCCCCAACAACCCACATCCAACGCTCGACAGACCTATGCGCAAGCCACAGCGACGGCAACCAGTGGTGGAAACGCTACGACAGCCTCTCCACGCCAGCTACAAGCCAACACCCACGCTCGACAAACCGTCAACCGTCAGACGGCCACAGAGGCCTCAGCTGAGGAGAAGCGACCATCGATGCTTGTAAGGTTTTTCGCCGACGGACGTTTTGGTATGCTGATGGGCATCCTGCTGATTCTTGTGGCCGTATACATGCTGATAGTCTCCATCTCTTATTTTGCTCAAGGAGCTGAAGACCAAAGCATAGTGAGCCAAAACGATTATGCCACAATAGTAGAGAAGGGAGAGGAGATAGGCAACGCCGGAGGACCACTTGGAGCCTTTGTCTCTCACCTCTTATTATCGCGGTGGATGGGACTTGGCTCTTTCATCCTTATCTTCTACGTAGGTGCTTTGGGAGTGTCGTTGGTCAAATTAAAGAAGTCGCGCTTCTGGCCGCTGACTTTTAAATGCTTGATGAGCGCCATTACCCTCTCGGTACTCACCGGATTTCTGACGATAGGCATGACATCCTACTCCTATTGGGGAGGCGAACATGGCTATTACGTCAACCACCTCGTCATGACCCATGCAGGCATTTGGGGAGTGATAGGACTCAACATACTGCTCGTAGCAGCAGTAGTGCTGATTTTCTTGGTGGAAATCAAGATGGCTATCAGCGCATATCGTCGCCGCATGCAGCGTCGTCGCGAGAAACTGGAGCGCAAGCGCGCCTTGGCTGAAGCACGTCGTAGGGAGGCCCAGCAACGCCTTACCCCGGACCCAATACCCACTCAGCTCGACAATATAGAGACGCATATACACCCTGTAGAAACTGTAGCCTCTACACCTGCGCCCGGGCCAATAGCTCCAGAGCCAACTCCCGCGATGCAATCAACGACAGTGGCTCCAGGGCCTTCTACCGTTGTCAACGACCAGTCTGCCTCTGAACTCGATAATGCATCCTCGCAAGAGGAGGCTCCTCTCATCGACGCCACCGAGGTGAAAGCCCCCGAGATAAAACCAGTCGTAGAGCCAACGCCTACACCCTCGGCAGAACAAAAGGTAGAAGAAGAGGCTCCACAACCCATAGAGCAGAAGGAGGTAGAATTGGTGCTCAACGTGGCAGAAATAGAAGAGGCACCCGCCGACGCTCAAAAGCCCGACTTCTACGACCCCACAGCAGAGCTCTCCCATTTCCATGGACCGTCTATCGACCTCCTGAAGGAATATCAGCTGAAGACCAACAATGTGGATATCGAGGAGCAGGAAGAAAACAAAGACCGCATCACCCGCACCCTCAACAGCTACGGGATAGAAATCTCGCATATTGAAGCCACTGTGGGACCCACGATTACTCTCTACGAGATAATCCCTGCCGAGGGCGTGAGAATCAACAAGATTAAGAATCTTGAGGATGATATAGCCCTGAGCCTTTCAGCCTTGGGTATACGTATCATTGCTCCTATGCCCGGCAAGGGCACGATAGGCATCGAGGTGCCCAATCGCGACCCGCAGATGGTGCCGATACGCAATGTGCTTTCGTCGCGCAAATTTATAGAGTCGAAAGCAGCTCTGCCTATGGCCATGGGATTCACCATCTCCAACGATGTATATATGGCCGACTTGGCCAAGCTCCCCCACCTCCTGGTGGCGGGCGCCACAGGTATGGGTAAGTCGGTGGGCCTCAACACCATCATAGCTTCGCTGCTTTACAGCAAGCATCCTGCGGAGCTGAAGTTTGTACTTATCGACCCCAAGATGGTGGAGTTTAGCCTCTACAAGAGCCTTGAGCATCACTATCTGGCCAAGCTCCCCGATGAAGAAGAGCCTATCGTGACCGACATCAACAAGGCAGTGCCTACGCTCAACTCTCTCGTGGCCGAGATGGAGGCTCGCTACTTGCTGCTTAAGGATGCCAACGTCAGAGAGATAAAGGAGTATAACGAGAAGTTTACCCAACGTCGCCTTAACCCTGCTCATCACCGCTACCTCCCATACATCGTGGTGATAATCGATGAGTTTGCCGACTTGATTATGAACATCGGACGCGACGTGGAGAAACCCATAGCCCTCATAGCTCAAAAGGCTCGCGCCGTGGGCATCCATATCATCTTGGCCACTCAACGGCCCTCGACCAACATCATCACCGGCGTCATCAAGGCCAATTTCCCTGGACGTATAGCATTCCGCGTGGCCCAGATGACCGACTCACGCACCATTATCGACCGTCCGGGAGCAAATCAGCTTATAGGCAAGGGCGACATGCTCTTCCTGAAAGATGGAGTGATGGAGCGTATGCAGTGTGCATTTATCTCCACTGAAGAGGTAGAAGCCATCTGCAACGAGATATCTTCGGAGGTGGGATATAGCGAAGCATATCTCCTGCCTGAATACACACCCCCAGGTGATGGCGCTGGAGGAGCCTCAGGCAACGGAGGCGCCGTGGCCGACACCGACCCTCTGTTTGAGGATGCGGGGAGGCTCGTCATCGATGCCCAGCAGGGGTCTACCTCGCACATACAGCGCAAATATAATATCGGCTATCCTCGCGCTGGCAAGATCATGGACCAGCTGGAAAGAGCCGGCGTGGTGGGTCCAACACAGGGTAGCAAGCCCCGCCAAGTGTTGATGGATTCGCTGGCATTTGAGCGCTTGATAGAGAGCATGCAGCCCATGCAAAACTTTTGAGGCTGCTCCTTGTTGATATCTTTAAGTTGATATCTTTAAGTTGATATCTTTAAGTTGATATCTTTAAGTTGATATCTTTAAGATAAATCTCCCAGATATGACATCACTCCACCCCAACTCGCGCCTTTGCCGACTGCTACCCCTGCTGCTGTCGCTTCTCTTCATGACTCCAAAAGCCTGGTGTGCCGACTCGGCCAGCGATATTCTGGCTAAAGCAGCCAATAAGATAAGCACAGCAAAGTCAATCACGGCTTCTTTTCTGGTCAATCAAGATGGGGCCACTACGAGCGGCTCGTTGACATTGGCTGGAGATAAGTTTCATATCTATCAGCCCCAGTTGACAGTGTGGTATGACGGCAAGACACAATGGGCCTATCTGCCCGCATCGAGCGAGGTAGACATCTCCACCCCCACCGACAATGAACTGGAGGAGGTCAACCCATTGTCCCTCCTTAACCGTTTTCAAAAGCGGTTTATTGCCTCTAAGGAGGCCTCGGCTGCTGGCACTTACAAGATAGCCCTAAAATCGCGCCAATCTGACGACCCCATTGGCAATGCCACCCTCACTCTCGACGCATCGACGCTCCAGCCCAAGTCGATAGTGTTGAAGCTCGTGGATGGGCGCCAGATCAATGTCTCCATCACCTCCTTCACCTACGGAGGCGCCCTGCCGGATAGCACTTTTAAGTTTGACAAGGCGAAATACCCTGGGGTGGAGATTGTCGACCTTAGAGATTAGACGTATTCACTTTGTATAACCAGAAAAAAACCCAAACAAGTATATGTCAGATACTAACACCACTCGTTGCCTTATCATAGGCTCCGGGCCTGCTGGATATACAGCAGCCATCTACGCATCGCGCGCCAACCTTAACCCTATACTTTACGAGGGCCTTCAGCCTGGCGGACAGCTGACCACTACTACCGAAGTAGAAAATTTCCCTGGCTATCCACAAGGGATTACTGGCACTGCCCTGATGGAGGACCTACGCCAACAGGCCAAGCGCTTTGGCGCCGACCTGCGTACGGGCATCATCACCGCTGTCGACTTCTCGCGCCATCCTCTGGAAGTGACCATATCGGATGGCTCCAAGCTGCTTGCCGACACCGTGATTATAGCCACCGGCGCTACGGCTAAGTATCTTGGATTGCCCGACGAAGAAAAGTACAAAGGGATGGGAGTGTCGGCCTGCGCCACATGTGATGGCTTCTTCTATCGCAAGAAGAAGGTGGCTGTGGTGGGTGGAGGCGACACCGCCTGCGAAGAAGCCCTCTACCTCTCCAATCTGGCCTCGGAGGTCTACTTGATAGTGCGCAAGGACTATCTGAGAGCCTCGAAGGTGATGCAACGCCGAGTGGCAGAGAAAGACAATATCCACGTGCTCTTCAACACCAATACCGAGGGCCTCTACGGCGAAGACTTCCTTGAAGGAGCTCGGCTAGTGGAATATCGTGGACTGCCACAAGAACGCCACTACGACCTGCCTATCGATGGCTTCTTCTTGGCTATTGGCCATCAGCCAAACACCGAGGTATTTCGCCCATATATTGACCTTGACGAGGCTGGCTACATCAAGACCCAACCCGACACCACTCTGACCAACGTAGCCGGAGTGTTTGCCGCTGGCGACGTGGCCGATCATCGCTATCGCCAAGCCATCACCGCCGCGGGTAGCGGATGCAAAGCCGCTCTCGATGCCGAGAAATACCTGACAGAGCTGGAATAAGAATTCTCCCCATCAGTCTTAACTAAAATATGCCAGCGGCTCACCCTTATGAAAGGATGAGCCGCTGGCATTTTTTTTGATGAGCCAAAAATTAACAACGTTTAGGCTACGTGTGCAGGATTCTTGCCCATAGAGGATAGTAACTTTGTAGCGTGATTATTCACTAACAACAAAAAATATCTCTCTAACTATGACAGCTATAAAGACTACTGACATTCTCTTTGCCACGGTGAAGCTTCGTGGTAAGGCAGTGGCTCAACTGACATTGAGCGGAATGTCGTCGATGGCCGACGTGGTAAAATTTCTACGCTACAAGCTTCAAGATATGGCAGGGCTGGTGGTTTTGAGTCTTCGCAACCACACACAAGGCTGGCTATCAGAGCAAGCATTGCTCTTGGCTGCGAAGCCTCAGCCTCGCGGAGTGCAGCTTAGCCTCTTCTAAGCCCGAGGTCAAGGGTTGAAGATATCGGGATTGAAAAAATCCTCTATATCACGCGCTTGCTGGAGCGCCAAGGCTGCTGGGCTGTCAGGACAGATTTCCGCAGCCGTGGCATAGCAGGTAGTGGCCTTGCTACGCTGACCAAGCCTCCAATAGACCTTTCCTAACATAAACCAAGCTTCATCCGAGCGAGCATTCTCGCGGGTGAAGGCCACCAGACGGTCGACTGCTTCCTGCAGCCGACCGTTGTCTATCAGGCCTTGTATCTCGTTGAGTGTCATAATGAAGAGGGGGTAGGCTATTCGGTAGTGGCGGCAAACTCCATAAGGAAAGCCTTGATAAAGCCGTCGATGTCGCCATCCATCACACCGCCAACATCGGAGGTCTGGAAGCCTGTGCGATGGTCTTTTACGCGACGATCGTCAAAGACGTAGCTGCGTATCTGCGAGCCCCATTCTATCTTCATCTTACCTGCTTCAATCTTGGCTTGCTCAGCCATACGATGCTGAAGCTCCTTGTCGTAGAGAATGGAGCGCAGCTGACGCATGGCGTTCTCTTTATTCTTGGGCTGGTCGCGAGTCTCAGTGTTTTCGATGAGGATCTCCTCCTTCTCCCCGGTATATGGATCGGTAAACTGATAGCGCAGACGCACACCCGACTCAACCTTGTTGACGTTCTGTCCGCCTGCACCTCCGCTACGGAAAGTATCCCACGATAGGAGGGCAGGATCGACCTTCACCTCGATAGTGTCATCAACCAAGGGCGTGACAAACACAGAGGCAAAGGACGTCATACGCTTGCCCTGAGCATTATAAGGGGATACACGCACCAAGCGATGCACACCGTTTTCGCTCTTTAGGTATCCATAGGCAAAGTCGCCTTCGACGTTGATGGTACACGACTTGATGCCAGCCTCGTCGCCATCGAGAAGGTTGGCAATCGACGTCTTATACCCGTGCTTCTCACACCAGCGTAGATACATACGCATCAACATCGAGGCCCAGTCCTGGCTCTCGGTGCCACCAGCTCCTGAGTTGATTTTGAGCACCACGCCCATCTTGTCTTCTTCGCGGCGAAGCATATTGCGAAGCTCCAGACGCTCTATCTTGTCGATGGCGTCGGCATAGATGGCGTCGAGCTCTGCCTCGTCGAGCTCCCCTTCCTTGACGTAGTCCCAAGCCAAGGAGAGTTCATCGACAGCATCCTCTACCTCTTTGTAGCCATCGATCCACGCTTGGAGGTCCTTTATCTTCTTCATCTGAGCCTGCGCTTCCTTGGGGTGTTCCCAAAAGTCGGGCACGTGGGTGCGGAGCTCTTCTTCTTCTACTTGTATCTTCTTGTTGTCGACGTCAAAGATACCTCCTCAACGCCAGCTTGCGTTCTAAAGTCTCTTTTAATTGTTCTTGTGTAATCATATTTCTATTCTTTCTTATTAGATTTCAGAAGACAAAATTACGAAAAAACGTTCTTTTTGAGTATTTTTGCGTCATAATTATGACATTCCCCTAACTATATCATCCCCAAAAGCATCCATTATGAAACCCCTGATCCGACTTTTTGTCCTGGTGATGATGGCGAGCCTCTGTCAGAATGCCGAGGCCTTTAAGCTCAAGATTACCACAACCGACAACGTCTATTACGTAGATATCCGCCAAATCAAGGATATGATCTTTCCCAACGATGGTACAGTGTTGGTGATCACCGCTGATGCCACATATACTTTTTCGGAAAACGAAATGAAATCCTTCACCGAAAGTGACGCTGACGCCATACCCAACGTCACGGCCAACCCTACCACGCTCTACATACGTGGCAACGACATCACCAGCCCCTACACCGGCATCACTATATATGATCTCAAGGGGGCAAAACGCCTATCCACTACCACCAACACCCTCTCAATGGCAAAACTCACAAAGGGCACCTACCTCATCAAGAGTGGGCCTATAACAGTAAAAGTCACTAAGAAATAATCACTGATATGCGATATCTCCTTTCGTTCTCAATATCTATAGCGGTGGGGTTGACAATGGCGTCCCACGTCAGCAGCCAAGACTATGATTGCTTCTGGTTTAACTTCAACGATGGCTCACCCGACACGGTCACCTCTCTGGCTCTGCCCTTGACGCTCTTTGACAGCATCATACCTCAACAGACCATAAAGGTGGTGGCCACCAACGGAGAGCGTCTCGACTTTGAGCGTAGCAAGCTTATCAACTGCCAGCCAGGCTATCTGGAGAGTCAAGTGGCCATCACTTTTCGCGACGACGACCTCCACATCATCTCCAATCCCTATGCTTTTGAGGGAGTAGAGGTGGAGCGCGACGGGTCAAAAGTGATTATTACATCCACCAGCGAAGAAGAGATTACATATTGTCTGAGGGGCACCTCCACCGATGGCGCCGTCAAGATTTACTCCGACTCCCCCTTTACCCTCGTGCTCGACAATCTCACCCTTACCTCCACCGAGAGCGCGGCTATCAATATCCAAAGCAAGAAGAAAGCTACAGTCAGTCTGATTGGCTCATCATCTCTTACCGACAGCTCGGTCTACGACACTCCCGAAGACGAGGACGAGAAAGGGACATTCTTCTCCGAGGGCAAATTGGTGTTTACTGGCGATGGATCCTTGACCATAAAAGGCAACAAGAAGCATGCCTTGGCAAGCGACAAGACGGTGGAAATCACCTCGGGCGAAATCACCATCAATGGAGTGGTGGCCGATGCCAACGGGGTGCAGACCAATGATGGCATGACCATGAGCGGAGGTGTGCTCCGCCTCTTGATTGACACTGACCAGTCGAAGGGCATCAAGACCAAGGCTACCATGACAATGACTGGAGGCGAGATCTATGGCACACTCAGCGGCAACGCCGTGGTGGTTGACAACGACCCATCGTATTGCACCCTCATTAAGGCACAAGATTTTGAGATGAGCGGAGGATACATCCAAGCCACTCATAGCGGAAAGGCCGGCAAAGGCATCTCAGTGGATGGCGATGCCACCTGGACTGGAGGCACTGTAGACATCACCACCACAGGAAGCGGCGACGTGTACCAAGACGCCAACGGGGATTATGATTCCTACTCCGCTACATGCATCACCGTCGACGGCAATCTGACGATGACGGCAGGCACCTTTACCCTTAAATCTACGGGCAGCGCTGGGAAGTGTATAAAAGTGGACACTGACGCTACATTTGGCGACAACACCACAGGGCCCACCATCACAGCTTCCACTACGGGCGGCCAGCTTCAAGTCAGCAATTCCTCTTGGGGCGGTGGCGGAGGCAACTGGCCTGGATGGGGTCCTGGCGGTGGAGGCTCCGACACAGATTATGCCAACCCCAAGGTGATAAAGGGTGTAGGCAATCTGACGGTCAATAATGGAGATTTTACACTCAGCGCTTCGCAAGACGGAGGTGAAGGACTGGAAAGCAAGTCGACCCTCACCATCAACGGCGGAGAGATAAGGATAAAGACCTACGACGACGCCATCAACGCAGCCTCGGCTATTGTCATCAACGGAGGGAAAATCTACGCTTATGCCACTGGCAACGATGCGATCGACTCCAATGGCACGATGACCATCAACGGAGGCCTCATCATTGCCGTGGGCACCACTTCGCCCGAAGGAGGCATCGACTGCGACAACAACACCTTCAAGATCACTGGCGGCACAATGGTGGCCATAGGAGGCGCCAACTCATCGGTGACCAGCAGTGTCACTACGCAGCGCGTGGTGGCCTACTCCACCTCAGTCACCAAAGGCACCCCGCTGACCATCACCGATAGCAATCAGCAGCCTATCCTCAGCTTCACGTCGCCCCAGAGCTTTAATGGCTCGGCGGCTATGCTCATCACCTCGCCATCCTTCCAAGCCTCGGCGTCCTATTCGATCTACAGCGGGGGCACTCTGAGCGGCGCCGACGAATGGGAATGTATCTCGCTTGGAGGAGCTTATACCCCCGGAAGCCTTAAGAAGACATTCACTATCTCACAGATGGTGACCACGGTAAGATAAAGCGTAGCGATATTAGCATTTTTAGGTTTTAGAGAGATGAACCAAATAAACACTATGATGTTATAAACTCAGAGTATAATAAAAAATGGTTTATCGATTCTAACTTAACACGGACTTTTATGAAACGCATTTTACTTTCAATGGCAGTCATTGGCTCGCTAATGTTTGTAGGTTGTTCAAGCGCTGAGAAAGCTGAACGCAATGAGCGCGACATCGCTAAGAAAATTGAGGCTACCACCAACCCCGATAGTCTTAAGGTCTATGTCAACGACGCTAAGACCTATGTAGAAGGCCTTATCAGCCAAGGCAAGACCGCTGAGGCTCAAGCCTATATCGACAGTATTGCCCCCGTCATCAAGGACAAGGCTCCCGAGCTGCTCACAACGTTTGACACCGTAAAGACATCTCTCGGCATCGAAGAAGCCAAGGAAAAGGCCGATAGCCTCAAGGACGCCGTCACCGATAGCATTAAGGCTAAGGCTGATGCAGCAAAGGATGCAGCCTCCACCGCTGTCGACAATGCCAAGGACGCAGCTTCGCAGGCTGTGACCGATGCTAAGAACGCTGCCGCCGAGAAGGTGTCGGACGCTGCCGACAAGGCTTCGACAGCTGTCAGCAATGCTGCCAACGATGCCGCCGCTAAGGCTACCGACGCTGCAAAAGGCGCTCTTGATAAGCTCAACAACGACAAGAAGTAGACATTAGCCCGACATGCACATTATTAAGGGGAGTGGCATCTCGACGATAGCCGCTCCCCTTCTCTTTTTCTTTCTTCCTTTATTCTTTTTATTCCCTCTAAGGGCCATAGACCCTCATCCAAATCGCGATATCTTGCGCAGCGCCGTCTCGTTGACAATCTTGATAGTGCGTCCATCTACGGTGATTATCTTCTCGTTGACAAAGGCCGTAAGGGTGCGGATGGCGTTGGATGTAGTCATATTGGAGAGGTTGGCCAGGTCCTCGCGCCCCATATATATACGCAGCGTGGTGCCATCCTCCTCATAGCCGTAGCTGTCGCGAAGCACTATGAGAGCCTCGGCCAAGCGTCCGCGGATATGTTTCTGTGTGAGGTTGACAATACGCGTGTCGCTACTTCCCAGATTGCGGCTTAGTTCATGTATAAAAAACCAAGCCAAGGCTCTGTTGCCATCTATAAGGTCATGGACGAGCTGCATGGGCAAAGTGCCCAACGTGGAAATCTCTATAGCGGCAGCCGTCGATACATAAGGCTCGCGCGCAAAGTATGCTCTGTAGCCGAAATACTGTACAGGGCGTATCAATCTAAGAATCTGCTGACGCCCTCCCACTCCATCCTTATAGAGCTTCACCTTGCCTTTTAGCAGACACCAGAGATTCTCGGGCTCTTCATGCTCGGCATAGATAATCTGATTTTTCTTGAAATGCATTATGACAAAGTTGTCGGTAATCTGTCGCTTCTCCTCCGGCGAGAGGATAGTCCAAATCTCCGACAAGTCATGGCTCATGACCTTTTCGAGGGCGCTTTTTATCATTTTAAGTAAAAGTAACTACTAAGCAGATTATAAAACAATGTTTTATAGCACAAAGGTAAACATCTTTTCGCTAAATAAGAACTAAATAAAGGTAGATTTTTTGATGAGGCGCTAAAAATGGCTAATTTTGCAGGCTAATAAGACTATTTTTTTAACACCAAAGCTTGATGTCGTCATACACCGCGCCCCTCCACTCCCCCTCCCCCACCACTCGTAAAGGGCTTTTGGCCTTGTCGCCTGTGGTGGTGTTTCTGATAGTATATCTGGTGGTGTCGTTGGTGATAGGCGATTTCTACAAGATGCCATTGGCAGTGGCCCTGCTTATAGCCTCCATTTGGGCCATCCTCATCAGTGACAAGCGCCCTCTGACGCAGCGCATCGAGATATTCTCGCGCGAGGCTGGGCATAGCAATATTCTCTACATGATCTGGATTTTTGTGCTGGCCGGGGCATTTGCTTCGCTGGCCAAGGAGTTGGGCTGTGTAGAGGCCACCGTGAGGCTTACTCTCGACTTTTTCCCGCCACGCTTCATTGTAGGCGCTTTATTTTTAGCTTCTTGCTTCATCTCGCTGGCCATTGGCACGTCGGTTGGCACTGTGGTGGCTCTGACTCCTATCGCTGTAGAAATGGCTCAAGTGGGTGGAGAGAACGTGGCTTTCTTTGTAGCGGTGGTGCTGGGAGGAGCTTTCTTTGGCGACAACCTTTCGTTTATCTCCGACACCACTATCGCTGCCACACGCACCCAAGGGTGCAACATGGCTGACAAGTTTAAGGCCAACCTGTGGATAGCAGTCCCCGCCGCTATTGTGGCGTTGACCTTCTACCTGCTTACACCCTACGACGTTGGCCTCCACTCTGAGGAGGTGGACACCAACGTATGGCTGGTGATACCCTACCTGGTCATTATCCTCTTGGCTGTAATGGGAATCAATGTGACAATAGTATTGACCTGTGGCATTCTGACAGCGCTTTGTCTGGGATTAATATTTGGGAGCGACTTGCTATCGATGGCTTCCTTTATGGGACAAGGCATCGACAGCATGGGCAACCTCATCATAATCACCCTAATGGCTGCTGGGATGCTCGGAGTGGTAAAAGCTCAAGGAGGTATTCAATGGCTGCTCGAGCGCCTCACGGCTAAGGTGCACTCTTCTCGCGGGGCCAAATGGTGTATTGCCTCGCTTGTGGCCATCGTCAATCTCTGCACTGCCAACAACACCGTGGCCATCATCACCGTGGGCTCTATCTCTCGCGACATCGCCGAACGCTATGGCGTAGAGCCAAGACGCAGCGCAAGCCTTCTTGACACCTGCTCTTGCATCGTCCAGTGCCTCATCCCCTATGGGGCACAAACCCTTCTGGCCACCGCTTTGGCCTCTATCCCTCCCCAAGCCCCCTGGCCTTATCTGTATTATCCTTGGGCCTTGGCTGGCGTAGTGGCAATAGCCATTATCATTGGCAAAAATAAAAAAGCAAGAAATATGGGGGCGGCGATGTAACTTTTATCGACAATCCACGTCTAATGATATATATAACTCTCAATTCATCTCATATCTTATAGCAAACATCACATATTTGAAACCCTAATAATATTTTTATGAAAAAAACGTTTCGTGCACTCTCGATGCTCATTCTGGGAGCGCTACTGATGCCAGTAGTGACTTTTGCCCAGATGGATCAACAGCTACCAGTAGATCCAGCAGTGAGAATAGGCCAGCTCCCCAATGGCCTCACCTACTACATTCGTCACAATGAGTACCCCAAAGGTCAAGCCGACTTCTACATCGCTCAGAAGGTGGGCTCTATCCTCGAAGAGGACAATCAGCGCGGCCTGGCCCACTTCCTCGAACACATGTGCTTTAACGGTACCACCCACTTCCCCGACAAGGACATTATCAACTGGCTGGAAAGCGTAGGCGTAAAGTTTGGAGCCAACCTCAACGCTTACACTGGCGTTGACGAGACCGTCTACAATATAAGCGCTGTGCCTATCGCACGCGAGAGCGTACAAGACTCTTGCCTCCTCATCCTCCACGACTGGGCCAACGACCTCACCCTTGCTCCCGAGGAGATTGACGCTGAGCGCGCCGTGATCCACGAAGAATGGCGCCGTAGCAACGTTGGGCAGATGCGTATCTTGGAGTCGCTACTCCCCACCATCTATCCCAACTCGCGCTATGGCTATCGCTTACCTATTGGCACCATGGAGGTGGTCGACAACTTTGAGCCGCAGGCACTGCGCGACTACTATGAGAAATGGTATCGTCCCGACCAGCAAGCCATCATCGTGGTGGGCGACATCGACGTTGACCGCATAGAAGGCAAGATCAAAGAGATGTTTGCCGATATCGAGATGCCCGAAAACGCCGCAGAGCGTATCTATTACCCCGTAGAAGATACCGAAGGCACCATCTATGCCATAGGCAAGGACAAAGAGCAAAATTTTGCCATTGCCGAGCTGATGTTTAAGACCGACGCTATCCCCGACGAACTCAAAAACACCATGGCCTACTATGCTCAAGATTATATCATGAGTATGATCACCTCGATGCTCAACACTCGTCTGAGCGACATCACAGCTCGTCCTGACGCTCCTTTTGCATCGGCCGATGCTGGTTATGGCCAGTTCTTCCTGGCCACCACCAAGGATGCCTTTACTATCAGCGCCCTCGACAAAAACAACGACCTCCCCGACGCTTTGGCTGCTGCTTATCGCGAGCTCCTACGCGCACAGCGTGGTGGCTTCACTGTCAGCGAATATGAACGCGCCAGCGCAGAATACCTCTCACGCATGGAGAAAGCCTACAACAACCGCAACCAGCATGAGACCGAAGCCTATTCTCGCGAATATGTCAAAGCCTTCACTGAGAAAGAACCCATTCCCGGCATAGAGATTGAGTATCAGATAGCTCAGATGCTTGTCCCCAATATCCCTGTAGAGGCCATCAACTCCATTCTCCCTCAGATGATTACCGCCGACAACCGCGTATTGCTGGCTCTTCTCCCCGACAAAGAGGGCGTCAACATCCCCACCGAGGCCGACTTTGCTAATGCTCTCGCTGCTATCGAGGCCGAAGATATCGAGCCATACAAAGAAGAGGTTAAGAGCGAGCCTCTCATCCCTCAGCTCCCAACGCCCGGCACTATCACCTCTACACAAGAACTCACACAGTGGGGCGCCACCGAGTGGACTCTCTCCAATGGCGCTCGTGTCATCGTGAAGCCCACCAAGTTTAAGGACGATGAAATCCTCTTCAATGCCATTGCCTTCAACGGCACCTCTGAGGTACCAGCTGATAAGGTAAATAGCCTTACGTTCCTCGACTACGCTATCGGAGATTATGGCTTAGGCTCTTACACCAACAGCGATCTCAAGAAGTATCTGTCGGGCAAGCAGGTGCGCCTCTCCCCCGACTTCTCTTCTTACTCACGCGAATTTACCGGCTCCACCACCCCAAAGGATCTCCCCACTCTGATGGAGCTCATCTACATGGCCTTCACCGACCTCGAGGTGACCCCCGACGAATTTGAAGCTACCCAAAACACCTACCGCAGCATTCTGAAGAATCAGGAGTCAAATCCACAATATATATTCCAGACCAAGCTCTCGGAAGCTCTCTATGGCAACTCGCCTCTCGTTAAAAACCTCTCGACCGAGGTAGTGGACAATGCTAAGCTTGACGAAATCCTCTCCATTGCCCACTCCATGACTACCAACGCCGCTGAGTTTGTTTTCATCTTCGTAGGCAATGTTGACATTGACGCCCTGCGTCCACTCGTAGAACAATACATCGCTACCCTCCCCGGCGATCAAGCCACAGCTCGCAAGCAACTCGTGGCCTTCAACCCCGACCTCACCATGAAGGGCGGAAAGACTCTCGACACCTTCACTGCGGCTATGGAAACGCCTCAGACGTGGTGCTGTGTCCTTGAGTGGGGCGACATGCCTTACACTCCCGAGAATCGTCTGCTCTCCACAGTCAGCGCTCAAATCCTCTCCAAGCGTCTCAACGACATCGTGCGTGAGAAGGAAGGCGCCGTATATTCTATCGGTGCTTATGGCGCAATGCGTCGCAATAGCTCCAATCCTATAATGATCCAAGTGCCTTTCCCCATGAAACCTGAAATGAAGGAGAAGGTGCTCGGCATCATCGAGGAGCAGTTTGGCAACCTCACCTCTGATATCACCGAGGAAGAGCTGGCCAAGGTGAAAGAATACATGGTAAAGGACTACACCGAAGGCCTGGAGCAAAATGGCAGCTGGCTGGGCTGGATTGGTGGATGGTCGCTCAATGGCGTCGACACCATGAATGGCGGTCTTGAGCTCATCAACGCCCTCACCGTACCACAGGTGGAGAACTTCATGAAGCAACTCAACGGGCAAGACAACTACCGAGTAGTGATTCTCGACCCCGCTGAATAAACAATCCTTCATCATTCCCAATATTGAACCGGACTGGGCCACTTCTCTTAAGGCCCAGTCCTTTTTATATCCCTAATCCCAAATCGCAATTTTAGGCCGAATTTTGCGAATTGAATCGCAATTTTAGGCCGAATTTTGCGAATTGAATCGCAATTTTAGGCCGAATTTTGCGAATTGAATCACAATTTTAGGCCTATTTTTTGGATTTCAAGATTATTGTTTGTACCTTTGTAAAAATATATACCGCAATGATTGACCGAAAGATAAAAGACCAGATAATGGCCGACTATCACCGAAAGAAAGTGATAGTATTGCTTGGCGCAAGGCAAGTAGGGAAGACTACTCTCCTTTCCCAGCTCAAAGAGCCGGGCAAGCGTATTCTTTCGCTCAATTGTGACGACTATGATGATGCCCAGCAGATAGAAGGCTTGACGTCGACCCAACTGCGTGAACATCTTTCGCCTTACGATATAGTCTTTATCGACGAAGCTCAACGCGTGGACAGCATAGGACTGACATTGAAAAAAATAGGCGACCTAAAGCTTGACACACAGGTCATCGTCACAGGGAGCTCGTCGCTCGACATGGCAAGCGGGGTCAACGAATCGGCCACAGGGCGTCTCATCGAGTATAACCTCTACCCTCTATCGCTGGCCGAAATGGCCAGCTCAATAGGATGGCGAGAGACTCACCGACTGCTGCCTACGAGGTTGGTCTATGGGATGTATCCTGAAGTGATCAACGACCCCGGAGATGCACGAAGGATATTGGCCACCCTCACTAATAGCTACCTTTACAAGGATCTGCTATCCTATAAAGGCATCAAGAAGCCCGAGATGGTCCACAAGCTCGTAAAGGCCTTAGCTCTGCAAATAGGGAGCGAGGTGTCGTATAATGAGCTCAGCAACCTTATCGGCGTTGACCGTGCCACCGTGGAGACATATATCGGTCTGCTTGAGAAATGCTTCATATTGTTTCGCCAAGAATCCTATAGTCGGAATATGCGCAACGAAATCAAGAAAGGCAAGAAAGTGTATTTCTACGACCTGGGGATACGCAATGCGGTGATAGGCAACTTTGCTCCTCTCGACTCGCGCAACGACGTGGGAGCGCTGTGGGAGAACATGATGGTAGTGGAGCGGCTGAAGCGCAATGCATATTGCCAAGACTATTCACAGAGCTACTTTTGGCGCACCCTCGACAACTGTGAGATAGACCTCATAGAGGAAAAAGACGGACAGTTGGCGGCCTTTGAAATGAAATGGAATCCTAAAGCAAAGGTCCGTACGCCCAAATCATTTATGGCCACCTATCCCGACAGCACCTTTCAAGTGATAAACCCCGACACCTACCAACCCTTTGTGGAATAGACACCCTCCATAACTTTCCGGCGCTCCAGCATACTAACCGACGCTGGAGCGCCGTTTTATCATTACAATGAGAATCCAGTGGATCTATTTATTAGCTTTTATCTTGGTGTGCACCTCATGTAGCACGCCCAAACTCGCCACGGCCGACGAGCAGATGGCTCGCGGCGAATACTATGACGCAGCTCAGACCTATCGCAAAGTATACAAAAGCTTGAAGCGCAAGGAGGACAGACCCTTGCGTGGAGAGGTGAGTTACAAGATGGCCGAAGCTCACCGTATGCTTGGTCAAGCAGCACGCGCTGGAGTGGCCTACCAGAACGCCATACGCTTTGGCGTCACCGATTCTATGGCAATTCTACGCTTGGCTCAGATGCTCCACGCCCAAGGCAAATACAAGCAAGCAGCCCAGAGCTACGAAGAATATCTGGCCTTGGCGCCTGGCGACATCAGCGCTCAAATAGGACTTCGCGGTGCACGACTGGGAGAGCGACTTAAGGAAGAGCCCACGCGCTACGTGGTGAAGTCGATGAAAAGCTTCAACTCGCGTAGAGCCGACTTCTCACCAATGCTCCAAGGCGACATCTTGTATATCACCACCACCAATGAGAAGGTGACAGGCTCTAATCGCAGCGAGATCACAGGCATGAAGAAGAGCGATATATGGATGGTGAAGAAAGACGAGCAAGACCAATGGCTCAAGCCAGAGCCAATTGAGGGAGAGCTCAATAGCGATATGGATGAAGGCATCATCTCATTTTCCCCCGACGGTTCCACAATGTATCTCACCCGCGCCCGACGAGAGCCCAACGCCGACACGGGAGTAGAAATCTATACCTCGCAACGCTCCGATGCACAGTGGAGCGCGCCTGTGAAATTTGAGATTGGCAACGACACCATCTACAGCTATGGACATCCAGCAGTGAGCCCCTCGGGCGAATATCTCTACTTCACCAGCGACCGTCCAGGCCATGGAGGTAAAGACCTGTGGCGTATCAATCTCAATCAACGAGGCTCAGGCATACCCGAAAATCTCGGAGAAGCTATCAATACTAAGGGCGACGAGATGTTTCCTTATCTCCGCACCGACAGTATCCTTTACTTTGCCTCCAATGGTCATGCTGGAATGGGAGGTCTCGACATCTTTAAAGCCACTATGACACCCTCGGGAGGATGGAATGTGGAGAATCTCGGCGCGCCTATCAACTCGGCGGCCGACGACTTTGGCATAACCTTTTATCCTGGCAAAGAAGCTGGTTTTTTCAGCTCCAATCGCGACGATGCCCGCGGCTACGACCACCTCTTTAGCTTCGAGCTCCCCGACCTTAAAGTGCTCATCGCGGGTAGCGTCACCGACCTCGATGAGGAGCCTATACCAGGGGCTATAATCCGCATAGTAGGCAACGATGGGTCAAATCAGAAAGCTGTGGCGCGCGACGACGGCACATTCTCCTTCCCCTTGGAGCGTGGCGTAAGCTACGTGATGCTCGCTGGCGCACCAGGTTATCTCAACGCGCGTCAAGAGTTTGAAAGCGACACGGCCGAAGAAGATGCCGAGTATGGCGTTGACTTTATCCTCGCCTCTCTTCAGAAGCCCAACATAGTGGAAAATATCTTCTACGACTTTGACCGCGCCACCCTGCGCCCAGAGTCGAAAGAAGCGCTGGATGGACTGGTGAAAATGCTCGAGGATGCCCCCAACATCACTATTGAAATGTCGAGCCACACCGACCGTGTGGGGACGGAAGAATACAATATAGGCCTCTCGGAACGCCGAGCCAAGTCGGTAGTAGATTATCTTATTGCTGCGGGTATCGACCCAGGACGCCTCTCCTACCAAGGATATGGCGAATCGCGTCCAATGACAGTCACAAAGCGCATAGCTCGTGAATATCCACAATTTGAAGAAGGAACATTGCTAAATGAAGAATTTGTGTTAACTTTGAGCGACGAAGACCGCGAAGCTGCCGACCAAATTAATCGGCGCACCGAGTTCAAGATCCTCTCCACCGACTACAACCTCTTCTAAAACAGCACCTTCACCCAAATGAAATTTCGCACCGAAATAGAGCCTCTACGCCATCAGGGCGAAATAAATCCCCAATCGCGCATTCTCCTGCTGGGCTCCTGCTTCTCTCAGAACGTAGGCCAACGCTTGCGTCAAGAGGGTTTCCAGGTGGCTATCAACCCCTTTGGCCAGCTCTACAATCCGGCTTCGATAGCTGCATTTCTCCAAAGAGTGGCCACCTGCTCGCTTTATACCCCCGAGGAGCTAATTTATAGCGAAGAGAGCGGTCTCTATCATTGCCTTGACGCCCATACGTCGCTATCTAAGGCTGACCAGGGAGCCATGGTCAAAGGCCTTAACTCTGTGTTGGAGGCCTCAATTGAGTTTCTTTCATCAGCCACCCATCTCATCATCACGCTGGGCACTGCCTGGGTATATCGGCTGGCTTCGACAGGACAAATAGTGGCCAACTGCCATAAGCTTCATCCCTCCACCTTTTCCCACGAGCTTATGAGCATAGCGCAAGCGAGAGGACATCTCCACACAGCCGTGACCCACGCTCTTAGCGTCTGTCCCAATCTTCACATTATCTTTACCGTGAGCCCTATACGTCATCTGGCCGACGGACTTCATGGCAACAACATCAGCAAGTCTACACTCCTCCTGGCCATACAGGAATATATTACCCCGACCGAGAACGACATTTCATCCAAGCCGCCCTCATCGCTCATATATTTCCCAGCCTATGAGGCTCTTATCGACGACCTTCGCGACTATCGATTCTACGCTTCAGATATGAAGCATCCCAGCGAGGTAGCCATCGAATATATTTACCAACTCTTCAAGCAGTCGTTTATGGACCGCAACACCATCGACCACTGCGCTCTCCAATACCGACAATTTCTACGAGATAATCATCGACCCTTGACGGCGCTTTAACCCCAGAGGATCTCCATACAACGTCAATACCCCAACATAGCGCTATGACTACTGATACAATAGCCCCTTATTCCCTCTCTCAAATAGCACAAATCCTTGGCGTAGATGCTCCTAAAGCCGAGGGAGAAATAAAAGTTTTGCTCACTGACAGCCGGTCGTTGACCTACGCGGAGCAATCGCTCTTTTTTGCTATAGCAACACCAACCAACGACGGCCATAAGTATATACGCTCACTCTACGACCGCGGCGTGAGAGCATTCGTGGCCACCCATATTCCCGACGACATGAAGGATAGCCCTTGCAGTGATGCTTGCTTCTTCATCGTTGACGATGTGACCAAGGCCTTGCAGCGACTGGCCACTCACCACCGCCATCAGTTTAATCTTCCGGTCATAGCCATCACCGGTAGTCGGGGCAAGACCACGGTCAAGGAGTGGCTCTATCAACTGTTGGCTCCCGACTTCAGCATAGAGCGCAGTCCTCGCAGCTACAATTCCCAGATAGGGGTGCCACTATCGATATGGGGACTTAATCACTCCACCCAGCTTGGCATCTTCGAGGCTGGCATATCGCGCTGTGGTGAGATGGAGCTTCTACGCCCTATTATCGCCCCCACCATTGGTATCATCACCAACCTGGGCAATCCCCATGCCGAGGGGTTTGTTTCTCCCCAACAGAAGTGTGACGAGAAGCTGAAACTTTTCACCGATGTGGAGCATCTTATATACAATGCCGACAGCCCTATCATACGCGAGGCCATAGAGCGTAGCCCCTACCGTGGGCAACGTATTGGCTGGTCGACCACGGATCCATATGCAAAGCTCTTTGTGTCAAATATCACCACCGACGACGACACCTCTACCAGCTTTGACTATGTATACGAAGGGAGAATAAAAGGCTCCATCACCATCCCTTTCACCACAAAGACCGCTCTTGAAGATGCTATCCACTGCCTGGCGCTCATGCTTCTGCTGAGTAGAGATACTGAGGTGATAGCCCAACGCATGAAGACACTGACTCCTGTCGGGACAAGGATGGACGTAGTGGAAGGCGTCAATAACTGTCTTCTCATACACGACACCTATACCAGCGACCTCAACTCGCTTGAGCCTGCACTTGACTTCATGTGTCGCCGACGCACCGCCCTCCGCACCACTACTATTATCCTCAGCGACCTCATGCACGAGATGGCCGATCCAGAGCCTCTCTATCAATCTGCGGCCACCTTGCTGCGCCGGAAAGAGATTGACCGCATTATAGCTGTAGGAGAAGAGATGAAGCGTTATGCTCACCACTTTGGAGCCAACGCTCAAGTATTCTCATCGCTCGAAGAGATGATGGCTCTAATGTCGCCCAGCGACTTTGACCACGAGCTAATCCTCGTCAAGGGTGCCCCACACTTTGGTTTCGAAGCCCTTATCGACATGCTGGAGGCGCGCCAGCACGAGACGGTGCTGGAGGTGAGCCTCGATGCGTTGGTGAGCAACTTCAATCTTTTCCGCTCCAAGCTCCTTCCATCCACTGGCATAGTGTGTATGGTGAAAGCTTCAGGCTATGGCGCTGGGTCGTATGAGTTGGCAAAGACCCTCCAGTCGCAAGGGGCCGCATATATGGCAGTGGCCGTTGTGGATGAGGGCGTGGAGCTGCGCCAAGCTGGCATCACTATGCCCATCATGGTCTTAAACCCCAAAGTGGTCAACTATCGCGCTCTCTTCTCCCACCATCTTGAGCCAGAAATCTTCAACATCAATATCCTACACGAGATAATACGCGAAGGCAAGAAGTGGGGTGTTAACAACTATCCTGTCCACCTTAAACTCGACACTGGCATGCATCGTCTGGGGTTTATAGAGAGCGAACTCCCCGAGGTAATTGAGATACTCAAGAATCAGGACATTATCCGCCTTGAGTCGATATTCAGCCATCTTGCTGCTGCCGACGACCCAGCTATGGACGACTACACCGAGGAGCAATTTAGATGCTTCTCACGCTGCTACGACATCCTCCATCAAGGTATTCCCTACCCCTTCAAGCGCCATATACTCAACTCTACGGGCATCACTCGCTTCCCCCAGTATCAATACGACATGGTGAGGCTCGGCATCTGCCTCTATGGGGTAAAGACCATGGACGATGGCTCGCAAGACGGCCTGCGCCCCGTGTCGCGCCTGAGCACAGTTATCATCTCGATACGCCACTGGCCTGCCGGCACCACCATTGGCTATAATCGCCGCGGCCTTCTCACGCGTCCATCGCTCATAGCCACTATTCCCGTGGGCTACGCCGACGGTATTGACCGTCATTTGGGATGTGGAGCTATGAAGGTGCTGGTCAACGGTCATCGTTGCCCGACGGTGGGCAACATCTGCATGGATGCCTGCATGATCGATGTCACCGATGTCCCCTCATGCAAGGAAGGCGACCGCGTAGAAATATTTGGGGATAGCGTGGCAGTAACGGAACTCTCCGACACTCTCCACACTATCCCTTATGAAATACTGACATCGGTATCCGAACGCGTCAAGCGCGTCTACTACCGCGATTAGCCGTCACACTGGCTAGCACGTCAACGTATGCGATCGTAGCTGCGCAGCAGGCGCTGGTCGGAGGCTATTCCTCGATAAGCGCCGAGCTGTGCCAGCCATGCTGCCACAAGCAATAGGCCACCACCGCCCCACACCGTACGTATCGTCACCTCGGGATTGGTGTCGTAGAATCCTCCTGCCAGGACATAGATCACTATGCCCACGCATACACCCACACAGATGGCGGCGAGTATGACAAACAGTTTCTGCACATTGGGCTGCTTGAAGAGGAAGATGGCAAGCGTCATAAACAGTAGCGATAGCCCATTAGGAATGATGAGGCCAAGAAATTCTATTCCTCGAAGGGAATCGGGGTTGTCCGACAGCGACTGGCCAGTCACTGGATCGTCGAGATACATATAGCCAAAAGGCAGAAAGAAGAAACCCACCATCAAGCCTATGGCTATGATGAGATAAAGAGTCTGAATGCGTTGTATTACCATTTCTTTATGTTTTGAAGTTGTTATTGTATTGCCCTTGGGGATTAATCCTTCAGCGGCTGAAGGTTGTTATGCTATGTTAGAACAAACAAAAGGCCAAAAAAGACTTTTTTGAGTACCTTTGCATTAACTTTTTATCTTTCGCGATTATGTCACTCAATCAGAAACTCATACTAATCACCAACGACGATGGTGTGGAAGCTAAGGGGCTACACCATCTTGTGGAGTGTGTGAAGCATCTTGGCAAGGTCATCGTTGTGGCTCCAGCGGCTCCCAATTCAGGCCAATCGTCGGCTATCACTGTCGACCGACCTTTAAAGATCAAGCGCCATAGCGACTATCACGGAGCGGAGGTCTACTCCGTCAATGGCACACCCGTCGACTGTGTGAAGCTGGCCATGCATGCCATCCTCCCCCACCGCCCCGACATGCTGCTCTCGGGCATCAACCACGGCTCAAACGCAGGCACCTCGGTGATCTATTCAGGCACGATGGGAGCCGTCGTTGAGGGATGCTGCCTTTCGATACCCTCGGTAGGATTCTCTTTGCTCCATCATTCGCTCGCTGCCGACTTCAGTCCCTCCACCCCTTGGGTAGTGGATATCAGCCAACGGGTGCTTGAGCAGGGTCTACCGCCACAAGTGTGTCTCAACGTCAACATACCTGCTCTTTGCCTCCCCAAGGGGAGCAAGGTGGTAAAGGCTGCACGCGGATATTGGACAGATGAGTATAAGGACTATACTGATCCACAAGGCAACCCCTTCTACATGCTCACAGGGCGCTTTGTCAACACCGACCTTGATGACCCGTCGACCGACGAATATTGGCTTGAGCGAGAATATGTGACGATAGTACCTGTGACGCCCGATATGAACGCCACAGGAGCTATCGATGATGTCAAGCACATTCTTTATTCCTGAGCATCGTCGTCGTAGTCATAACCTAAGCCAAACTCCTTGACACAGAGCACTGAGCCATTGCCTCCAGTGAAATAATCTCCATACTTGCTGGCCGAAGCTACCACAAGAATATAGCGAGGCACACGACTCGTGCTCTTGTAGTCGAGCGGTATATCAAGGTCAACATAGTCGGCTATCTCGTAGCCAAACTGCGCACGCCCATAAGCTATCACTCCCTCGTCGTTCTCGTCAAAGAGGCGCCGATTGTTGGGGTTGGTACGTATCTCATAGGGGACATCCCAATCGCCAAGTGCACACCATACGACACACGTGTCCATCCTTCCCTTAAGGTCGGTAAAGTCGGTCGACGTATGGGTGATAGCCACTGGCGAATATTTAATACGAGCCTTAAGGCGTGTGGGGCGCTCGCTAAACTCACGTCCAAAGTCAAGAATACCGTTGGTGCCATCGGTGGCTACATATCTGCCGGCGAAGAGATTGCCAGCGGCCAGCTTGCCCAAGATTGAAATGCCCACAAAACGCGATTCGAGCTCGGCGCCCTCATAGCCTGTAAGCGACTCGGGATCGTAGATGGGGACAGTGTTGCTATTGCCAAGAGTGGTGGCGCCCTTGTTGCCCGTGCCCCAGTAGGGCTCGCCATCCTCAGCCCAAGGACACCACACCTTGCCATCCAACCACCAGTCGGTAAATGTAGAGTTGGGGAGCGTTAGGGCCGCTCCTGTGGTAAACTCAATGATATCGCTATACACGTCGTCGCTCAGCGCTCTCACTTCATAGGTCGACAAGGGCTCAAGATGTATCAATCGGCCAGTAAAGGAGCCTCCATTGCGCGATATCCAGCTCTCGGGCACCGATTGCCAAGCAGTCTGTCCCATCAGGCGATATTGTAGCTGATTATTGCGCGTGGCTTCGGCTTCGGCATATATCCATGCCACTTGCGTCCAAGCGTCGATATGAGTAATGGCCACGGCCTGCTGGGTACGCTCGATGGTAATGGTCCACACAGTGGTGCGTCCATGCTCCACCACCTCCACCTCCACGGGCGCGGAGAAGTCGACGATACGTCCCTCCAATGATGGAATCATCGTGGCTCCTTCGCCTCCCAGCTTAATGCTTTCTACGGTGACAGCGTCAAGAGTGGCACCACTGCCTATCGTGGTGCTGACTGTATGATTATCTACATCTATGACCGAGGTACCTATCTGCCCCTTTACAGTGAAGTAGCGCTCTATATCCTGGCGTGCTTTTACCGTCCATTCATAATCTTGATAAAGCGACAAGGTCACGGTGATGGGGTCGGAAAGATTAACGCCGCTCACAAAGGCTATACTATCTTGGAGACGAGCACCTGGGGTGAGCTTAAGGCTCGTCACTCTTACGTCTTGTATATCCGCCGCTTCGTTGAGATACACGGTAGCTACCAAATTTACCGTATCAAGCACGGCCGTGCGCGTCTGTTCTTCTACGTTTAGCTCGGTGAAGTTGGCTTGGATATGAGGATAAGGGAGGTCGTTTTTTATGCAAGCTGAAGTGGCGAGCAATATCCCGAGGGTGGGTATATACCATCCGTTGCGTAGTGGTGAAGTGTTCATATGTGTATTGCTATGCCAAAGTTGATATTGAAGATGTTAAATCTGAAGTTGGCTCCGCTGCTAAATCGCGAGCCATCGATAGTGCCGTTAGTGGTCTGTTTTTCATGTCGGAAATGAAGGCCAAACACGCCAAACGACACGTTGAAGCCCACTTGATCTGTGATAAACATACACAGGCCCGGCGAGAAGTTGAGGCTCGTCTCAAACACTCGCGTGTGTGTGTCGCTCAGCTCTCCATCGTAGTAGCGACGAAAACGCGAAGTGCCTCCTCCAAATGAGAGGTCGACCTCGTTGAACACAGCAAAACGTTTCTCTTCGTTAAGACCCACATAGTTGCGATAAAAGAACCCTGCGGTATAGGTGTTGGAGCGATAACCCACATTGGAAAGGTCAAAATTGAGGTCGTCGCCTATGTCCACGCCCAGACTTCCTATGGTGGCATCGCCGTGGACGTAGTTAAACTTTATGCCGATTGCTTGATTGCTCCTCACGAAATAGCCCACCCAGGGGCGGATAGAATATCTCTTACCCGAGAAGTCAAAGTCGCTTATGGCCGATAGCAGTTGCATATCGTCGATATTGAGTTCGCCATAAGAGGCAGTCATTCCTGCCATCCAAGTGCCTTTAGGGATGAAAAGAAAGTTGTAAAGGCCGCGCTCGTAGCGTCCCCAGTTGCGCTGAGGTATTATGATTGGGACTGTGTCGCCTTTCACTATCACTCTCTTCTTAAGGATTGATTGGGAGAGGCTAATGGCGGCGCTATCTCGCGCCTCACGCTTAGGCGAAGCGCCAAAACACGTGGACACGCCTCCCAATATCATCACTATAAGCATTGCCAGACCGAGTGGCGCCGTATGTGTATGTATCCGTTTCATATTCTGCTAAAGATAGAACACCACTCCGAAGGAGATGGAGAAAAGGTTGATCTTAAAGTTGGCGTGTGAGTAGTTGCGATGCGACACGTAGACTTGGTCGGTAGTGGCGCGAGTATGTGAGTAGCCAAAGCCCAACACTCCCACATTTACCTCGATAGCCGAATAGTCGTTGAGAAACATCATAGCACCAGGAGCCAAGCCTATGTTGAGCGTAAAATTGCGCTGATAGGTGCCTGTCAGGTCAACGCCCGTCCCATTTTGTATCTTCGACTGGCCTCCTCCCAGTTCAAGCTGCACTTCGTTGAAAAGGCCGAAGCGCATGCTATTGCCCAACGAGATGTAGTTGCGAAACACCGCCGTGCCGTAGAAATTGGAAGTGATAGAGTAGAGATGATCGGCGTCGTAGCTTGTCTCGGAGTCGAGTTTCACCGAGCCGCTATCCATGCTTCCTTTGGTGCGTTGATATCCCAATTTAAAGCCCACTGCCATGTTATCCCTAAAGGCATACATTGCCATCGGACTTACCTTGAAAGTGTAGACGTCGCCCGAGATATCCTCTACGATAAAAAACTGGTAATTGTCTTGATTGCTTTGTGCGTAGCTGACGCTTACGCCAGTAATCCATTGGCCACGGGGTATGAAGCTGATGCGCTCAAGGTCGCGGCTGAAAGGCAGAATCTCCTCTTCCTGCCCCACGGCTGTCATTGGGAGCAGTAGTGTCATTACTGACAGTAGCACGATTGTTAAGTATCTCATGTGTTGAATCTTGGTGGTTGTCTTGTGAAGGTTGGTTAATGGTTGTTGGCTGGTTATGAATTAAATTAATAGGAGAGAGTAAGCTGATCTATCCAAAGAGAGGCTCCTCGCGCTTCTCCCTCGGCAGCATCGTATTGGAGAATAATGGCCTCGCTCTCATGAGCGATAGACCCTATCTCGGCCGACGACGAGAGCATCACCTTGAGGCGCGTGGCTTTTATGCCAAAGTGGTCGGTATAATCGAGCGGCACCTTGAAAGCTGTATAGCCCGTCACAGCAGTCAAAGGGGTAGAGCCACGAGCTATTACCACCTCTGCCCCATCATCGATGCCTATCACCTCCACAAGCGCTATGCCAGTCTCGGTAAGGTCGGAGGGAGTGGGGAGATATTTATAATACCCATTCAGTGCCGAAGGTCGCGAGTCAAAGCTGACACCCTCGTCATAGGTCTCTTGCAGGGTATTCATGTCGATTGAATAACTACCTAAAAACAGCTTTCCTGCTGCTTTATAGCGTATGTTAGGGATATTGGGGTTATACTTCAAGTAAGGCACGTCCTGCTGGAGGTAATCGGGAATTTCTTCCCCAGCGGGATCCCACCCCACATTGTCGATCTTCACTCCATAATACCCGTCTTGACTATCATCGGTGGTGTAGGTGGATGGAGCCATATACCACGTATTTTTATTGGTGGCTTGGCGATAAAAAGTTTTAGCGTTTACTGTTGCCCACTTTGTGGGGGCGTCAAGCGAGAAGGTCTTATAGTTTTGACCATTGAAGATAGCGGCCAACGTCTGGGAGTATCTACCTCCACACTCCAAATTCTTATATGAAATAGACTCCTCCACATCCTCAAAAGAGGCGTTCGAGAGCTGACGAGCGCGCTCGGTGGTGAAGCTTATCTTGTCGCTGAATTGCTGCGTCTCCGTTGGGTCGTCCCACAACGTTAGCCGGAGGGTGTAGCTCTTATTCTCCTCCAGCCCACCTACGATGATGAGGCCCATGGAGGGATTATTGCTGACAAAGGTCAAGAGTTCATCTCCTTTATAGACGTGGGCCAGTTGGGCGACGGCCTCGGTAGTGGCCTCGTCGGCTGCTTCTATTTTTAGAAGAGCATAGTAGGCATAGGCATCAACGGACACTGAGTAAGGCGGCGCCACACGCTCTATATTGAGAGTGGCCCGCTGACGTCCGCAGAGGGTAAGCTGCGCCTCCAAAGGCTTCACTCCAAGCCCCACTTCAAACGCCAGTCTATATCGGTCATCATCTCCTTTGGTGCAGTTTAAGAGCTGAGCATTGCTCCAAGAAGATCCATCCTCGCTATATCTTAACCCTATAGAAGCTGCAAGATTATTGCTTGTACTAGCCACTTCCATCTCCACTTGATTGATGCCTATCACTACGTCATCCACGCTCAGCACTTCCAGCGCCACCTCCGTGCTCTCAATCTCCAGAGTGCTTGGGAGGCTCAGATGATCGTCAACTCCCAAAGCCACCAGCGTGAAGGTGGTAAGAGGCGCTGAGGCCACATAGGATAGACGTTGAGCCAGCTCCGTGTAGTCAATAATCAGGCTATCGGCGCTGTCCTGTATCGTCAGGCCATAGTTGGTCCAAGCGGCTTTCTGCTCGGAGGTCAAGGTCATGAGATCCCAATCGCCCGTAAGCCCCTCGGCAGGTAAGCTTTCACCCTGCACAGTGAGCACCAAGCTCTTCAGTAGGCGAGGCTTTACCACCATGAGAAGCTGACAGGGAGCCTTATCTCCTTCTGGCATCACAACCGGCTCTCCAGTAGTAAAACCATAAGTAAACACTTGGGGAGATGCACTTGTCCATAAGCTATCGTCAACTTTGAGCCTTATATCATCAGTGGATATCTTTTCGTCGAGCGACACCACCACTTCATCCTCGTCCAGGCTCACAGTGAAGTGGTAATAGTGGTGGCTTTTGATTTCCGACTCTATGTCGAGCTTCACACACGCTTCTCGTCCTGCGCCATCATCAATCACCATATACACTGCCATTGAGCCAGGACGCAAGTATAAAAGGCTCCCTTCGTCGGCAATGGTGTAAGGGAGATACCCCCCTCCTTCGGCGTGAAATATCAATCTGCTTGCACTAAACGACTGACTAAAAGGCGAGGTCCATTCGACCTCTATTACACTGTTGATCAATACGCTTTCCACCACTACGCCTTGCACTGCTCCAGCCGTCACACTACACTCCGTTGCTCCATAGAAGTAGGGTTTATCCATGCCTTCGTCATCCATAGAGCCATAGTAGGCCTCCACGAGATAATCTCCCGCCAGAAGCTCTTGATCCTGAGGGTAGTCATCGACCGAGGGCCACGTGGCCTCATAGCGACCGCTTAGGTCCTTGATGTTGAAAGTCAACTCGCTGGCCGTGGGCAGAGGATGGATCATGGTGGTCTCTATCTCGTTGGCCGCCACTGTCACCTCACTATTGACCACCACCTGCGGGTGAAGACAACCTGAGGCGCTGACCTGAGTGGCATTCTCATCATAACACGCCACACACGCCTCTGCCACTATCCATAGCAGCACAACTCCCATCCATGGGAAAGACCTTACATCTCTCGACACCTGTAGTTGATACGAAATTTAGAGTTTATTACAAATTTTTTATAAAGGTAGTAATTTCTCTGGTATCGCTTATACTTTCCTTTATCTAAAAATAGTTAACGCACCTGAAGGTGGTCCATCAGGGTGATGCCAAAAGGACGTTCACCCACCATCTTGAAGCCACAACTTTCATATAGATGGCGGGCGCGATCATTGTCCTTATCTACCAAAAGGCCAAGAGGTTTACCACTCTCAGCTGCTCTGCCACGAGTGGCCTCGATAAGCCTTCGAGCGATGCCTTGTCCGCGATATTCTGGCCACACAGCAAGAGTGTCAAGATACCATTCTTCGGCGTCGGTCTCGTCGGTCATGGCTTGGAGATCTTGGTCGAGCGCATGGCGGGCAGCTTCAAAGAAGTGTTCTCTCATTGCGTAAAGACCTGCGCCATCATAACTGATACACACTCCAGCCACTTTCCCCTGCCTGTCGATGGCAACCAAGGTGTTGAGATAGCTATATTGTGTGTCGGGGCGAGAGGCCAGGGAGGCAAAGAGGCGCTCCACATCGCCCGGTGTGTGGCCGTTGCTGGCAAGCCATGCCACGGGCTCGTCGCCGATGGCCATAAACACTGCTCGACCTATCTCTGGGGCTTCCTCGGCAGTGGCTTGGCGGATTGTATACTCTGAGAGAGGGGAAGGATTGGGAAGGGGTGTTGACATATTGGTTTCTATCCTATTTTTTTACTTATGTTTGGTTAATGACGAAAGTATAACGCTTTTTCACCTAAAAAGATTGCAAAAAACCACTGTCTACCGATTGGGAAAAAGGTAGGAAGTTGTGTGTTTTTGGTAGAAAATTGGCGTTGGATATTGCACCAATGGACAAAAGGTGCTATTTTTGCAACGAATAGATACAAAATTAAGAAAAAAGCTGTAAAAATGGACAAACGTCAAGATCGTTTGGCCCAGATTGTAGATATTCTGCTGCATCACGAGGTGGGCAGTCAGGAGGAGCTCTTGCAGCTGTTGGCGCTTAAGCAGTGCAACATCACGCAAGCCACCCTCTCGCGCGACCTCAAGACGCTCCACACCTCCAAGATAGCTACCGAGAACGGCGGCTATCGCTACGTGCTGGGCAACAGCGGAATACCACCCTCCGACCTGGGCCCTGCGGCGGAGGACAGCGATCACCACAGCGCTGTCCTCTCGGTAGCTCGCACAGGCCACACTGTGGTAATCCAGACACGCAACGGCTATGCCGGCGGCGTTTCGTTTGCTCTCGACGAAATGCATCATCCACTCATTCTCGGCACCATTGCTGGCATCAACACTGTGTTTGTTGCCACGGCCGAAGAAGCTTCGCGCATGGAGATCTACGAAATCCTATGCCGCATCATTCCTTCACGCATCATGCAGAAAGCCCTACCAAGCTTTAAGGAATGAGATTCCAATCTTCGAGGATAGCCCTCATAATCAATTTTCACCCTTAAAAACTTTTCAGTACTTCCAATCTCTTAAAATCCACTCATTTCACATCCCCTAATCTCAAAAATCTCATTTAAATCCTCTTTCTCATGATTCGCACAGGTATAGTCGGCGGCGATTCAAAAGAAGCCGGCGACATTATAAGAATATTGATCAACCACCCCGACGTTGAATTGGCCTGGGTGGAAGCCCCTGAAAACGAAGGCATATTGCTCTCACACGTCCATCCTGGACTCACTGGCGAGACCTACATGCGCTTCTGTTCGGCTGGCGATCCCTCACAGATAGATGCCCTGTTTCTTTGCTACACCGCCGAGGGCGACTCCGAGCGCTATCTCTCACGCCATGCTGTGCCCGATAGCGTGAAGATTGTCGATCTTTCACCTGATTTTCGCCTCGACGGGCCAGATTCTCCTTGGGTCTTTGGCTTGGCGGAGCTCAATCGCAAGCCCTTGGTGCGCGGAGCCAAGAAGGCGTCGATCCCTGGCCCTTACGCCACTGCCGTATTGCTGGGCCTACTGCCATTGGCCAAAAATCTGCTTCTCACCTCGGATATCCATGTAGCGGCTGTAGGGCCTGCCTCAAGTCTTGTGGCGCCCGGCGAACCAATAGCCCTGCTTGACTACGACGAGGTCGACGAGATTTCTTATGGCCTTAAGCAGCTTCAAAGCAGTTTCAATAGCCCCATACATTTTGTGGCCACGGCTGGAGGTTGGCATCAAGGCATCGCCACCACCATCTATCTCAACATCAATGTGGGCGAGGATGAGATAAAGGATTTATACGACCAATTTTATGAGGATCACAGTTTTACGTTTGTGACGGAGGCTTGTCCCGATTTGCGCGAGGTGATAGGCACCAACAAGTGTGGCATCAGCCTCCAGAAAGTAGACAATACTCTGGCCATTACCACCGTCATCGACGATCGTCTCAAGGGCAAGGCCTCAGCAGCCGTTCATGCTATGAACCTTCTATTCGGCCTTCAGGAGCGTGTAGGTCTAATGCTGAAGGCTCTCGCCGACTGAAAGGCTCTGAGAGTCGGTGCCCGTCCACTCCATTCTCACATCTTTCCTGCCACTCTTATTTGCGTGGAGAGAGAATGCGCTCGCCAAGATACTTGGCGAGCTCTTTTTTTAGTTCGTTGAGTTCATCGAGGCGTTTCATCATTCGTTTTATGCTTTCCATATCGCTGAGTTGAGAGGCAGCATACGTAGCGCGAATACTTTGGTTGAGCGCTTTTATCTGACATTCCACGTGAGCCTCCTTGAGATTGAATATGGCCAGCGGCACGAGCTCGGCCAGACGCTCGGCTTCGGTCTCCACCTTGGCATACTTGGTGTGGATCTTGCTGAGTTGATGCTTATCGTTGACAAGCTTTATGGACAGTTCGCGTATAGCGTCGTTGGGGGCCGACGTCATTAGGCGGCTGACATACTGCATTGCATAGTCGGCCATCTCGGCTTGATAATCCGCCTCTATCTTCTCCTCGAGAGTCTTCTCCATGGCGTCGATGCTCTTTACGTCGACTGCCGTGCGGCGTATCTCTTCAATGCCTGCGGCTCGAGCTTCATCACGATGCTTTAGAGCCTCGCCCCGCCGTTGGCGTTGGTCAGCGCTCCATGTGGTGGTTTCTATTCTCTGTATTTCATCGAGCGTCTGTGCCAAGACGGGGTTTTCAAGCCTTATCTCGTCGTTGTCGAGCTCAAGCTTGATATATTCCACCACCGACATGGGCCTCACACCCCCATTGTTGTCCATCACGGCATCGCATATCTTCATGCAGCCATATCTTAATGCGAGCCTCAAGAGCTCCTCTTCATAGGGATACAAAAACGCTGCTTTCTCGCTGACGGGCCTCTTGACCTCTGGAGGAGTGTCGGGGGTGGGTGCTGGAGACGTAGCGAACTCAGTGGATGGATCGGGTTGCTGTTGGAGCGACTGCTCAGCGCGGCTATGCTGCTGGCGGTCGGCCTCCTTCTCGCGTCGCTTAGTATAGGCCACCGCCACCTGTCGAGTCAATATCTCTTCGCTTATCTGAAGCAATCGGCTACATTCCCCTATGTAGATGGTACGCGTTATCTCGTTGGGAATCACGGCTATGGAGTTGACAATCTCCATAGCCACTTTGGAGCGCTGTATAGGGTCGGAGCCCACTCCTTCAAGAAGTATGCGTGTCTTGAAGGTGATAAAGTCCACTTCATGAGCCTGAATATATTCTTCTACCTCGGTAGTGGTATGCTGCTGGGCAAAAGAGTCGGGGTCCTCTCCGTCGGGAAGCAGCACCACCTTCATATTGAGGCCCTCGGCCAGCAAAAGGTCGATGCCTCGCAGCGAAGCCTTGATACCGGCAGGGTCGGAGTCGTAGATGAGGGTTACATTCTCGGTGAAGCGATGGATGAGGCGTATTTGGCCTTCGGTAAGGGACGTGCCCGACGATGCCACCACGTTGGTCACTCCACGTTGAGCCATTGAGATGACATCCATATATCCCTCCACCAGCAGGCATTTGTCTTTCTTCACTATGGTCTGCTTGGCTTGATAAAGGCCATAGAGTTCGTAGCTCTTGCGGTAGATGGCCGACTCGGGCGAGTTGACATACTTGGCCAACTTCTTGTCGCTTCGGAGCACACGTCCTCCAAAACCCACCACCTTGCCCGACACCGTGAAGATGGGATAGATGACTCTTCCTGCATAGCGATCTTGCAAGTCGCCATTCTCTTTCTGATAGCAGAGGCCGGTGTCGATAAGGCGCTTCTTGGTGTAGCCCTTGGCCAGGGCCGCGCGAGCAAAGGCATCACGCTGCTCGTGGGCATAGCCCAGCCTGAAGCGCTCTATCATGGCATCGTTGATACCGCGCTCGCGAAAGTAAGCGAGGCCTATATCTCGTCCGTCTTGGCTTTGGGTAAGGGTCTTCTGAAAGTAAGAGAGGGCATAGTCGTTAAGAGCGAAGAGACTCTCGCGCTCTGTGACAGCCTCTTTTTCCTCCTCCGTCAGTTCATGCTCTTGAATCTCGATGCCATACTTCTTAGCCAAGATTTTCAGGGCCTCGGGATAAGTGGCTTGCTCTATCTTCATGATAAACGACACGGGGCTGCCACCCTCGCCGCAGCTGAAACACTTACAGTAGTTGCGCGTCTTCGATACCGAAAACGAAGGGGTCCTCTCGCTGTGGAAAGGGCATAGCCCAATAAATCCCGAGCCACGACGCTTGAGATTGACGTAGTCGCTCACCACCTCCACTATGTCGGCGGTCTCTATTATCTTGTTGACTGTTGCCTGATCTATTCTTGCCATAATAGACAAAATTACAAAATTCTCCCCACTCGCACAAACCAACCTTTTTGGCCCCCTCTTCGTTTTTACATATATTTTACTCTTCTATGGCTTCTCCACCTCCCACATCTCCGCCACCTGTCAAATATCGCCCGATATGGATGTTTGTCACCTTCGTGGTGCTTATCAGCGCTCTGGGGTCGTTTGTCAACGACATGTTCACCCCAGCGCTCCCCGCCATGTGTCGGTTCTTCCACTGCACAGTGCCCACTGCACAGATGGGTATGACCACTGGCATGATTGGTCTTGCCATAGGACAACTGTTTCTAGGCCCCGCAAGCGACCATTATGGGCGCAAACCTATATTGGTGGGAGGGCTTATACTATTTATTGTGGCTGCCGTGGTGAGTGTCTTCTCTCCCACGATCGAGTTTTTCATCTGGTGTAGGCTCTTTCAGGGGATGGGTGCCTCGGCTGGATATCTTTTAGGTCGTTCGATGCCCACCGACCGCTTTCAGGGACGCGAGTTGGCTAAGGTTATGGCCATCATCGGCGCCGTCAATGGGGTGTCGCCGGCAGCAGCTCCAGTACTCGGCGGAGTCCTGGCTCAATCTTTTGGATGGAAAGGGGTATTTTGGGGCTTGGCTGCTTTTGCTGTCATCGTACTGGCTATCACTCCGCTCATGCGGGAAACGCTACCTCCCGACCGACGCACTACGGTGGGCGTTCTACGCTCGTTTAAAGGCTATAAGTTGCTTCTGAGTCGCAAGCCGTTTATGGTCCATGTGATATATAAAGGGTTGGCCTTGGGGCTTCTCTTTGCTTATATCTCGGCCACACCATTCATTTTGCAGGACCACTATGGCCTTTCACAGTCGCAATATGGACTGGTGATAGGCTTCAATTCGCTCTTCGTGATGGGAGCGTCGATGTGGGCCATGCATTTCAAGCCTTTGAAGAAAGGAGCTTGGCTTGGATGTCTGTTTGTGACGATTGGCGTAGCCGCCCAGGCCTATGCCCTTTGGCACGTCAAGAGCTTTATCCTCTTTGAAGTGTGTATGGTCACAATACTTTTTGGTCTCGGGCTTATCTTTACTGTCAGCAATACCTTGTCGATGAACGAGGGACGCGACCATGCCGGGGAAGCCTCGTCGGTGCTCGGCATCGTGGGGTATATTATCGGAGCCATAGTGTCGCCGCTGGTGGGTGTTGGCAATGTGCTACATTCCACAGCCATCACCTACTGTGTCCTGGCCATTCTTATCCTCATCTGCGCTTTAGCAGCCCGTCGCCTCGCTCCCGACCTGATGCAGTCGCCCAACAACAAGCCTTAACCCATCCACGATGCCCCATCGCCGACCGCCGTCTTTCCAAGCCAAAATGAAGAGAAGAAGAGAGATTCTTCCATACTCTTTCAAGGGGACATCTTTCCTCTCTGCGGTAGCTTTCGCAGTGCAGCGTCCCTCCGCTGCTCATTGCGAGCCGGCCCTCCGACGCGACTTTATGCCCATCGCCTTGTGAGAGCCAGAGGGCTGGCTCAAAAAGAGCAGCGGAGGGCCGCTGCACTGCGAAAGCTACCGCAGAGAGGAGTGAGAGGATGTGAATAGTTCGTTTAATGTTAATTTGAACATTTACTTAGGAATTAAGGAGCATAAGGGATTGCCAATCGAGCAACGCTTTGAGATTACGGGGGTGGAGGATTCATACAAGATAGTGACGGACTTCTTCAATATACTCAACAACAAGCAGAAGGTTAGTCGCTCTATCTTGATAGACAGCGATGTGCGCATCATTGACGTTGAGGACAAGGAAATCGTATATATAAATGTGCCGGAGGCGGACTATCACAAGAAGCCCATCTTCATCAACAACGATCTGCAAGGGGGCACTTTCAAGCGCACCCACGAGGGCGACGGCCATCTGGAGGTCTGGCTCACTCTCCCGCTTTTCACCGACAAGGCTGACAGCAAAAATGATGCAGAAGTCCTTGTAAATGCCCCAGTAAATGTCGGTGTAAATGTCGGTGTAAAAAATAGCGGAAAATAGGCAGGATTATGCCTATGATTAGGAATGTCAGGGCGGGAATTGAGGGTAAGCATTCGGCAAAGGGCTGGAGCTTAAATGCCGCGGCCTTGGAGCTCAAGGATGAGTTCGTCGACGATGTAGAGGTCGCCCATCAAGTAGAGATAATCGTTGGCGTCGTGGAGGCGCTCACACGTCTGCGAGCTATAAAATACGTCAAGCGCTTGCTCAGGGCTGATATCAAGGCGCTCATGCACGCGCATGATGATTCGCCCTATCTTGTTCCACAATAATATTTCATTAAGCATAGTGGTATTTATTCAGGTATATATGAATCAATATACTTAAGCCGTTGGTTCACTATCTCTTGGGAGGTGATACAGAGCTGATTGTTGGGACTAAAATATCTCAAGCGTTGTATAGCCTCTTCTGCTGATAAGAAATTGGACATATAAAGTTCTACCGTATCTACCACCCTATCGTTAGCCACAGCACCCTCTATGATATCGTAGGCTTTCCACGCATCTCCACCTCTACGATTAGAAACGACAAACTCGAGCCACTCGAGGTCATAAGCCCCAAAATGCTTATACCGCAAGTCTTCTTTTGCACTCTCTAAATCTAAATCATAGCAACAGACTATTGGAGGCACTCCCTTGCGCAAAGCAAGACGAAAGGCCCATTGTTCGGCCTGCTCTTGCATGTCGGTTACATAGAAACCTTGACCAAAGTCAAGGTTTGGCCGACCGCTTTTTACTAGTGGTGAAGTTACAATGGTGATACTTCCATGATAGACCTTCATCTCTTTCGCTCCTCCCAAGATTGAAGACATTCTACTATATCGGCAGTAATAGCCTCGCGGCTCTCAGCATGAAGCACCTCGTAGCATCTCAAAATATAGCCATTGATGAGGTCAACGCGCTTCATTCGCTGGTACATAAGGGCAGGCGTCGTGTCAAGAGCCTTTGCAGCACACTCTATACACGACGAGGCGAATATCATGCGATTCTCTATTTCACGAGCATCCATAAACGAGTATCCATAAATACGTGTTGAAATCAAAAATCCCCTCTAAATCAACGACTTAAAGGGGATTCTAGGTGCCCAGAACAGGACTCGAACCTGCACGCCTCGCAGCACTCGCACCTGAAACGAGCGCGTCTACCATTCCGCCACCTGGGCTTGTCTTTGTCTATTTTCTGCGTTTCAGCGGTGCAAAGTTAAGGCGTTTTTTTGTTATGTGCAATAGGGTGGGCGATTTTTTCTCTTTTTTAACACTACTGTCCGGAGAAATTTTCCCACAATAGAAGTTGAGGAGACTCTAC